>JAGWTL010000194.1 GCA_028869035.1 Burkholderiales bacterium
GTGCTGCCTACAAGATCGGCAAAAACGACGGTGGCCATCAAACGCCCGGGTTGGTTGCTAGCAGAGGCCATCACTCAACCGTCGGCCGCGCTGATGCCCCATCTTCGAAGAATGGTACCTGAAAAGCCTGGGCGGCCCCCCTGCCCGGGCGCCGGCTTTGGGGCATAGCTGCGGCTATTGCCTAGGGTTTTCCCGGGCCCGGAGGACTACACTCGAAGGCTTCCCTTCACGCCCGGGCGTGAGGGGAACCCTGCATCACTGAACTGGAGTCAAGAACATGGATCGTCGTTCCCTCATCAAGCAGGCCGGTATCGCCGGCGTGCTGGCCGCCGGTGCCGCCCCCGCTGTCCACGCCCAGGCCGCCGTGCGCTGGCGCCTGGCTTCGAGCTTCCCCAAATCGCTGGACACCATTTTCGGCAGCGCCGAGAAGTTTTCGCAGACCGTCAAAGCCCTGTCGGGCGGCCGGTTCGAAGTCTCCGTGCATGCGGCCGGTGAACTGATGCCGGCTTTCGGCGTGGTGGACGCCATCCAGGGCAACACCATCGAGATGGCGCAGACCGCGCCCTACTACTTCACGGGCAAGAGCCCGATCTTCGCCTTCGGCTGCGCCGTGCCCTTCGGCCTGACCGCGCGCCAGATGGACGCCTGGATGGAACACGGCAACGGCCGCAAGCTCATGGACGCCTTCCTGGACCCCTACAACATCAAGAGCGCCAGCGCCGGCAACACCGGCACCCAGATGGGTGGCTGGTACCGCAAGGAGATCAAGACCGTCAAGGATCTCAAGGGTCTGAAGATGCGCATGGGCGGTGGCCTGTTCGGCGAGACCATGGCCAAGCTCGGTGTGGTGGCGCAGAACATGCCCGCCGGCGAGGTCTACCAGGCCCTGGAGAAGGGCACGCTGGACGCCACCGAGTTCGTCGGCCCCTACGACGACGAAAAGCTGGGCTTCAACAAGGTGGCTCCCTTCTACTACTATCCCGGCTGGTGGGAAGGCGGTGCCGAGCTCGAGTTCTTCATCAACAAGAAGGCTTACGCCGCGCTGTCGGCCGAGAACCAGGCCATCGTCGATGCCGCCACCGCCGTGGCTGCGCGTGACATGACGGCCAAGTACGACGCCAGGAACCCGATCGCCCTCAAGCGCCTGGTCGCGGCCAAGACCCAGCTCAAGCCCTTCTCCAAGGAGATCATGGACGCCGGCTACAAGGCCGCCGTGGAAGTCTTCGCCGAGCACGAGGCCAAGTCGCCCGAGTTCAAGACCATCCACCGGGACATGCGCACCTTCCAGCGCGACCAGATCCTGTGGGCGCGCTTCTCCGAGTTCCGCTATGACAGCTACATGGCCGCGGCCAAACTGTAAGTCGCACGACAATCCA
Organism: Burkholderiales bacterium; assembly: GCA_028869035.1. Classification (GTDB taxonomy): domain Bacteria; phylum Pseudomonadota; class Gammaproteobacteria; order Burkholderiales; family Burkholderiaceae_C; genus Hylemonella. The sequence goes on from JAGWTL010000194.1 coordinate 1,377, forward strand.
CGCGCAAAATAAACGGGTCCGCGGGACCGTTTATTTTGCGTAGAAGTGCGTACGGGGGTAACTCCCTATGCCTGCTGAGATGGGCGCTTCCTAGAATCGGCCCATCTCAGTCCCCTACAAGGAGAAATACCATGGATCGTCGTTCCCTCATCAAGCAGGCCGGTATCGCCGGCGTGCTCGCCGCCGGTGTCGCACCGGCGGTGCATGCCCAGGCCGCCGTGCGCTGGCGCCTGGCTTCGAGCTTCCCCAAGGCTCTGGACACCATCTTCGGCGCAGCCGATGTGTTCGCCAAGTCCGTCAAGGCCATGTCCGGCGGCAAGTTCGAAGTCTCGGTCCACGCCGCTGGCGAAATCATGCCGGCTTTCGGCGTGGTCGACGGCGTGCAGCAGGGCTCCGTCGAAATGGCCCACACGGCTCCCTACTACTTCTTCGGCAAGGACGAGACCTTCGCCCTGGGCTGCGCCATCCCCTTCGGCTTGAACAGCCGCCAGATGACGGCCTGGATGTACGAGGGCAACGGCCTCAAGCTCATGCGCGAGTTCTACGCCAACTACAACATCATCAACCTGCCTGGCGGCAACACCGGCGCGCAGATGGGCGGCTGGTACCGTAAGGAGATCAAGTCACTCAAGGACATCAAGGGCCTGAAGATGCGCATCGGCGGCTTCGGCGGCAAGATCCTCGAGAAGATCGGTGGCGTACCGCAGAACATCCCTGGCGGTGAAATCTACTCCGCGCTGGAAAAGGGCACCATCGACTCCGCCGAATGGGTGGGGCCTTACGACGACCTGAAGCTGGGCTTCAACAAGGTCGCTCCCTACTACTACTACCCCGGCTGGTGGGAAGGCGGCCCCGAGCTGGACTTCTACATCAACAACAAGGCCTTCGACGCCCTGTCGCCCGAGAACAAGGCCATCGTGCAGGCTGCTGCCAGCCACGCCCACGTGACCATGCAGGCCATGTACGACGCCCGCAACCCGATCGCGCTCAAGCAGCTCGTCGGCGCCGGCACCAAGCTGCGTCCTTTCCCGAACGACGTGATGGCCGCCGCCTACAAGGCTGCCATGGGCTTCTACGAAGAGCTGTCGGCCAAGAACGAAAACTGGAAGAAGGTCTACGCCGACTTCGCCGTGTTCCGTCGTGACCAGAACCAGTGGTTCCGCTTCACCGAAGCCCGTTTCGACAACTTCATGCAAGCGCAGAAGATGTAAGTAAGGCCCTGCGGCCCCAAAGAAAACCGCGCCTCGGCGCGGTTTTTTTATGCCCATGAGGAGCCGTTATCGTAGAAGGACTTGATCGGGGAACGTCGTGGAACCGGCAAAGCCTCAGCCACTGGCGTTGCCCCCTTGAGGGGGGCGTAGTGAACGAAGGGAACGGAGCCTGGGGGTGTTTCACATCTTCCGGAATTCAGCCACTTCGCGCACCAGGCGTTCGAAGTCGGCCAGCAACACCGGGTCGGCGGCGTAGAAGACTGCGAACTTGCCCATCAGGGTGCGGGCATAGAGGCGCGGCGCGATCAGCCAGTCCAGCCCGCGCACGCGGATCAGCTTGCCGTAGGCCAGCTCGCGCAGTTCCAGCTGCTTGTCCCAGACCCAGCTCTGGTGCAGCGCCCCTGCGTCCAGCCGGGTGCGGCTGCGCATGATGTGCCACCAGGTGTAGAGCATCAGGGCCAGGGCCGTGAGCAGCCAGACCAGGCCCGTGCTGCTGCCCGAGCCCAGGGCGCCGGCGTGCCAGAGCGAGGCCAGCCAGGCCGAGCCCGCAGCCACGATGACGGTGGCCAGGGCCTTGAAAGGGAGGGTGAAGGCCGGGCCGGACAGGCCGGCCTGGGTCGGGATGAAGCGGAAGGGCGGTGGGCCCAGGCTTTGCAACAGCTCTTCGTTCATGCGGCAAAGGGCGACCGGCCCTTTTATTTCTTGCTGTCCTTGAGCATGTCCTCAAGGCGCTTCTGATCCTCGTTGGCGCTGGCATCGGCGGCCTCTTCCGGGGTGGGCGCGGCCTGCCCATCCTCGCTGGGTTCGATCACCAGTTCCAGATTGACCTTGTCCAAGTCGATCTTCTCTTCCTTGTCGAGGAAGGCGGTCACGGTCTGCGGTACGAAGATCACGATGGCCACCAGCAGCAGTTGCATGATCACCCAGGGGATGGCGCCCAGGTAGATGTCATTGGAGAGCACCGGCTTGGCGATGCGTTTTTCCTTGAACAGGGTGTCGGCGATGCCGCGCAGGTAGAACAGCGCGAAGCCGAAGGGCGGGTGCATGAAGCTGGTCTGCATGTTCACGCACAGCAGCACGCCGAACCAGATCAGGTCGATGCCCATCTTGTCGGCCACCGGGCCCAGCATGGGGATGATGATGAAGGCGATCTCGAAGAAGTCCAGGAAGAAGGCCAGGAAGAACACGAAGATGTTCACCGCGATCAGGAAACCGAGCTGGCCGCCGGGCAGGTGGCTGAGCATGTGCTCGACCCACTTGGCGCCGTCGACGCCCTGGAAGACCATGGAGAAGACGCGCGAGCCGATCAGGATGAAGACCACCATGGCGGTCAGGCGCATGGTGCCCTGCATGGCTTCCCACAGCAGTGCCCAGTTCAGGCGTTTGTGCATGGCGGCCAGGATCAGCGCACCCACCACGCCCATGGCGCCAGCTTCTGTCGGGGTGGCCACGGCGTGGTCCTGGAAGGGCAGGCCGCCCATGGAGCCCAGCACGGTGAAGATCAGCACGGCCGAGGGGATGATGCCCTTGAGGCACTTGCGCCACAGCGGCCAGCCGTTGAGCGTGCGCGCTTCGGCCGGCACGCCCGGCACGTAGTGGGGTTTGACCACCGACAGGGCGAAGGTGTAGGCCGCGAACATGGCGATCTGCAGCAGCGAGGGGCCCCAGGCGCCCTTGTACATGTCACCCACCGAGCGGCCGAGCTGGTCGGCCAGCACCACCAGCACCAGGGACGGCGGCACCAGCTGGGTGATGGTGCCCGAGGCGGCCAGCACGCCGGTGGCGTAGCGCATGTTGTAGCCGTAGCGGATCATCACGGGCAGCGAGATCAGGGCCATGGCGATCACCTGGCCGGCCACGGTGCCGGTGATGGCGCCGAGGATGAAGCCCACGATGATGACCGAGTAGCCCAGGCCGCCGCGCACCGGGCCGAAGAGCTGGCCCATGGAGTCCAGCATGTCCTCGGCCAGCCCGCATTTTTCAAGGATGGCGCCCATCAGGGTGAAGAACGGGATGGCCAGCAAAAGCTCGTTTGACAAAATGCCAAACACGTTCAAGGGCAGGTTGCCCAGGAAGTTGGCAGGGAACCAGCCCATGTGAATCGCAAAGAAGCCACAGAACAGTCCCAGGGCGCCAAGAGAGAATGCAACCGGAAAGCCGATCAGCATCACCAGAATCAGCCCCAAGAACATGAGGGGCGCGAATTGTTCGACGGTCATTGCAGAGGCCTCTCGTACACCAGGTTCATTTCGAATTCGCCGCGCAGCCAGGCCACGCGCTTGATGGTCTCAGACAGGCCTTGCAGGAAAACCATGAAAAAGCCCAGTGGCAACAGCAGCATGGCTGGCCAGCGGATCAGGCCGCCGGCGTTGCTGGACATTTCATTGTTGGCAAACATTTTGAGAAACTGGGGCAGGGCCAGGTAGGCCATCAAGCCCATGACCGGAAGCAGGAAGACCACCAGGCCAAAAATGTCCACATAAACTTTGGCGCGCGTTGAAAATTGCCCGTAGAAAATGTCCACACGCACATGCTCGTTCAGGCGCAGCACCACCGAGGCGCCCAGCATCACGCACAAGGCAAACAGATACCACTGAATTTCAAGCCAGGCGTTGGAGCTAATACTGAAGCCGAACCGAATCAGGGCATTGCCACAGCTGATGAAACACGAAAGGATGATGGCCCAGTTGGCCAGCGTCCCAAAGCGCGTGTTGATGTCGTCAACCAACGCGCTGAATTTAAGCAAAGGGTTCATGCAAGGGCCCCAAAAAAGGGTGAGGTTTGAGGATGCTCGATTAATCGTTAATTATTGCCTAAAAGCACCGGGTACCACCAAGGCAATACCTTTTTCAACGACTTGATGTCTCCGGGGGTATGGGGCAGGTAGCCTGGGATGGCCGCCAGCGCCTCCAACCAGGGGGGGCTTTGCAGTTGTGCGCGCAAGCTCACCACGGAGGGCGCTTCCAGGGCAGATTTAAGGCACACCAGCCAATAATTTTCGACGAGCAAGGGCACAAAGCTCAAGCCCTGACGCACCGCAGCGCTTTGTATGCCCAGGCCCACATCGGCACGGCCAGAGGCAATGCGTGCCGCGACTGCGGCATGCGAGGGTTCCACATCCTCATAGCCACGCAAGCTGTCAGCGCGTAGCTGGCTTTCTTCCATCAGTTGGTCCAGCAAGACGCGCGTGCCTGTGCCCAGTTCGCGGTTCACAAAACGCGCACCCCTGCTGACCACATCCTGCAGCGACTGTAGCTTCAAGGGGTTGCCAGGCGCCGTCATCAGTCCCACCTGGCGACGTGCGAACCCGATCAGCTTGTGTTTGCCCAGTTGCAGCAAGGGCTTGTAAGTCCTTG
>JAGWTL010000195.1 GCA_028869035.1 Burkholderiales bacterium
CGAGAAGCCCTACACCAGCGACGGCTCGGTCAACCTCGCGCACCTGCTCATCGGCAGCGAAGGCACGCTGGCGCTGACACGCTCGCTCTGCCTGCGCTTGAGCGAACTGCCGCGCGCCAAGGTGCTGGGCGTGGTGAACTTCCCCACCTTCTACCAGGCCATGGACAGCGCCCAGCACATCGTCAAGCTGGGCCACAACATGCAGGGCGGGGCGCTCACCGCGGTGGAGCTGGTGGACCGCACCATGATCGAGCTCTCGCTGCAGAACCCGGCCTTCGCGCCCACCATCCGCACGGCGCTGGCACCGGCCATCAACGGCGGCAAGCCCGAAGCCATCCTGCTGGTGGAGTTCTCCGGCGCCAGCAAGGCCGACATCGCGCCCAAGATCAGGGAGCTGGTGGAGCTGATGGGCGAGCTGGGCCTGCCCGGCAGCGTGGTGGAGATGATCGACGACGCCCCGCAGAAGAACCTGTGGGAAGTGCGCAAGGCCGGCCTCAACATCATGATGAGCCTGCGCGGCGACGGCAAGCCCGTGAGCTTCATCGAAGACTGCGCCGTGCCCCTGGTGCATCTGGCCGAGTACACCCACGCGCTCACCGAGGTCTTCCGCAAATACGGCAGCCGCGGCACCTGGTACGCACACGCCTCGGTGGGCACGCTGCACGTGCGCCCCATCCTGGACATGCGCCGTGACGGCGCCCGGAAGATGCGTGCCATCGCCGAGGAAGCCAGCGAACTCGTGCGCAAGTACAAAGGCGCCTACAGCGGCGAACACGGCGACGGCCTGTGCCGCGGTGAGTGGATCGAATGGCAGTTTGGCCCGCGCCTCACGCAAGCCTTCACCCAGATCAAGGAGTACCTCGACCCGGCGAACCTGCTGAGCCCCCAGCGCATGATCAAGCCGCCCAGGATGGACGACACCACGCTGATGCGCTTCCCGCCCGGCTACAAGGTGGTGCCCATCCAGCCCGTGCTGGACTGGAGCGCCTGGAATGTGCAGGCCGACCCGGTCACGGAAGAGACCACCGCCCCCGGCACGGGTGGCGACCCGGCCCAGGGCCTGGCCAAGGCCGTGGAGATGTGCAACAACAACGGTCACTGCCGCAAGTTCGACGCCGGCACCATGTGCCCGAGCTACCGCGTCACGCGCGACGAGATCCATTCGACACGAGGACGTGCCAATACCCTGCGCCTGGCGCTCAGCGGCCAGCTCGACGGCCTGCCCCCACCCCAGCCCTCTCCCAAGGGGAGAGGGAGCGAGCGTCTGTCTTCACCCCCTCTCCCTCCGGGAGAGGGGTGGGGTGAGGGCACGCTCGAAACGGTGAAGGAGGCGCTCGATCTCTGCGTGAGCTGCAAGGGCTGCAAGCGCGACTGCCCCACGGGCGTGGACATGGCCAAGCTCAAGGTCGAGTTTCTGCAGCACTACAAGGCCAGACACGGCCATAGGCTCAAAGACAAACTCGTCGGCCAGCTGCCCGACTACGCGCGCCATGCCGCGAGGATCGCACCCCTGCTGAACCTGCGCGACAAAGTTCCCTTGATGGCCCAGCTCAGCGAAAAGCTCTTCGGCTTCTCGGCCAAGCGCAGCCTGCCGCAGTGGAAGCGCAAGCATTTCTTCAACCAACTCGGAACCGTTAGCCCCGAGTCTGTATCCGTTCGCCCTGAGCTTGTCGAAGGGCTTCGACAGGCTCAGCCCGAACGGATCGTGAATGTCAGCCGTAAGGAAGTGCTGGCCGCCGCCAAACCCGTGGTGCTTTTCGTCGACACCTTCAACGGATTTTTCGAATCAGCGAACGCCCACGCCGCGCTGCAGGTGCTGCAGGCCGCCGGCTACACCGTGCACGTGGCGACCAAGGTGCAGCAGGACGGCAAGCACCTCTGCTGCGGCCGCACCTTCCTCTCCGCCGGCATGGTGGACCAGGCCAAGATGAAAGCGCGCGAAGTGGTGGAGAGCCTGCTGCCCTTTGCCGAAAAAGGCATCGCCATCGTCGGCCTGGAGCCGAGTTGCCTCTTGACCCTGCGCGACGAACTCCTGGTCATGGGCCTGGGCGAACCCGCGCAGGCCATCGCCAAACAGGCGCTCCTGTTCGAGGAGTTCCTGGCCCGCGAGGCCAAGGCCGGCCGACTGGAAGCCTTCAAGGCCAAACTCAAACCTGTGAGCCAGCCCGTGCTGCTGCACGGCCACTGCCACCAGAAAGCCTTCGCCGCCATCACGCCCGTGATGGAGGTGCTGTCATGGATCCCCGGCGCCCAACCCGAACTCATCGAATCCAGCTGCTGCGGCATGGCCGGCAGCTTCGGCTACGAGGCCGAGCACTACGCGGTCTCCATCCAGATGGCCGAGGCGGCGCTGCTGCCTGCTGTACGAGCCAAGGCAGATGCCATCGTCGTGGCGGACGGCACCAGTTGCCGGCACCAGATCGCCGACGGTGCGCAGCGCGAGGCGGTGCATGTGGCGAGGTTGCTGGCGGGGCAGCTGAGGTAGGTGTCAACAGCCGAGAGGTGCGGGCTGTTACGGACTTGCCACTGAAAAAGAAGACGATTGATGGGCAAAAAGAGGTCGGGCTCAAATTTACAAAAGTCAGTTGACACGTCGCGCATGCAGCGCGCGCGCCAGGCTGGCCTCCACGGGCCAGGGCTCGGCGCCCAGGCGGGCGGCCAGCAGTTCGGCGCAGAGCATGGCGAAGCTCAGGCCGCGTGAACCCAGGGCGGCGCTGATCCACAGCGTGGGCTGAGTGCCCTCTTCGAGCGGACCGACCAGGGGCAGGCGGTCGGCGCTGACGCAGCGGGTGCCGCCCCAGCCGCGCGCGGCAGTGGGGGCGAAGGAGGGGGCCAGCAACTGCGCTGCGGCCGGCAGCAGGGTGCGCAGCTTCTCGAAATTCAACGGATGGTGCTCGCTGGCCGGTGCGGGTGGCTGTGTTGCGTCCTCATAGCTTGCGCCGGCATACCAGGTCAGGCCGTTTTCGGTGGGCACGGACGGGATCAGGCTGCCCAGGCCATTGACGGGGAAAGGCGGCAGGGCACTTTCATCGCCTGGCTGGCGCAGGCCGCTGCTGACGACACCGTGCATCTCCCGCAAGGTCGGCAGCAAGGCGTCCAGGCCCAGGGGGGCCAGCAGGCGCGGGACATCGGCGGCATTCGCCAGCACCACGTGGCTGGCGCCGGTGAGGATGCGGCCTTCGCGGTCCAGCAGCTGCCACTGTGCGCCGGCGCGTTGCAGCCCCTCCACCCTGGCGTTGCCGCGGAACGCCACACCCGTTTGCTTCAGCCAGGCCTGTACCAGGCGTGCGGGTTGGATCCAGGCGGCTTGCGCGTGCCACAGGGCCGGCACGGCCGCCATGCCGGAGCGCCAGGGTTCGGTCCCCGTGGGGGCCAAGCGCGTGATCTGCCGCCCTTCGGCGGGCCAGTCGGCGGGCAGGCCGGTGTGGCCGTCCAGGCGCTGCTCCAGCACGCCGCAGTTGTCCCAGTCCTGCCCGGCCTGCAGCAGGCGCTGCGCTTCTGCGCGTGTCAGCCGCAGGCCGGCGCGTGTGAGGCGTGAACGCGGGCTGTCGTCCACCGAGACATGGGGCACCAGCAGACCGGCGGGCAGGCCCGAGGCGCCGGCGGCCGGCTCGGGCGCGGCATCGAGCACCTGCACCTGCCAGCCGCGCCGGGTCAGGGCGGCGGCCACGCTGGCGCCGGCCAGGCCCGCGCCGATCACCACGCAGGCACCGGGTGAGGCCGCCTCGGTGCGCAGGGTTTCGCGGCTGGTCTTGAGTTCCCAGGGCGGCTCGTAGCGCGCGTGACCGGGCGCCAGCACGAAGCCGCTTTCGCGCAGCAGCTTGTGGACGTCAGGCTTCAGCGCGTCGAAGGCCAGCCGCGTGCCACGCCGGCAGCAGCGCGCCAGGGTCTTGAGGCTCCAGCGATCCCAGGGCTGGGCGCCGTCGAGAAAGACGATGTCGGCTTCGAACTGCTGCTCACGCAGCAGCGGCTGCAGTTCTCCCACGCACAGGGTCAGCTGCAGCCGGCCTTGCGCCAGCGAGAGGCGGTGCATGCCGGGCAGCAGGCCGCTCCACTGTGCGGTGAGTTCATCGACCAGGGCCTTCTGTTCCGGCTGTGCCGCCGCCTGCAGTGCAGGAACGGAGGGGGGCGCAGCGGTCAGCGCGACGAGGTGCAGCATGCGGGGGCGCTGTACGTCGCTGTGCCAGAGCCGCCAGAGTCTGAGCAGGCGTGCCGCATCGAAGCGCGTGTCGAGTACGCGCCAGGCCGCCTGGCCGGCCGCTTGCGGCGGCAGCAAAGTGCACGCCGCGTCGTTCACGGGGAAGGGGGACGCTCAGGCGCTGGGCGGGACATAACCCGCCGCAGCGTCGGCACCGCTGCCGAAGAAGTGGTTCTCCATCTGACGGGCCAGGTACTGGCGCGCGCGCGCATCGGCCAGGTTCAGGCGGTTCTCGTTGACCAGCATGGTCTGGTGCTTGAGCCAGGCGGCCCAGGCCTCCTTGCTGACGCTTTCCCAGATGCGCTTGCCCAGCTCGCCCGGGTAGGGCGGGAAGTCCAGGCCCTCGGCTTCCTTGCCGAGCTTGATGCAGTTGACCATGCGTGCCATATGCAGCTTCTTTCAGTGTTCGGATGTTTAGGTGACTACTGAGGCTTTCATAAATCATGACGCGTACCTCACATCCGTTCGCCCTGAGCCTGTCGAGGGGCCCATCGACTTGGCTCAGGACAGGCTCGGCCTGAACGGCAAGGTGTCATGCATAAAGAAAACATCAACAGTGACTGAAATCCTATTGGTTCCAGTTTTTGTCGTCTCATTCCAGAGTGCCTGCACCGCAGCGAATCCGATCAACAGCACAAGGAAAGAAACAGGACGCTAGGTCGCCACTTTATCAAGATTTCATTGGCCTTCGCGCTGGCAGGGATGGCCTTGGTCAGCCCTGCCCCCTGGTTGCCATCTTTTGCAGCTTTCGGGCGGGCCGCGCCAGCGTATCGCCCCGGCGCGCGCTGGCCATGGAGTCCAAGGTGCCGCTGATTGACTACGAACACCTGGGCGTGCACCTGGAACTTTTGCCCGAAGACCAGACCCACGCAACCCGGCAACCGGTCATTGAGGCACAGGTTCCTGCGTCACAATAGCGGGAGCTTGGCCTGACAGAGGGTGAACTGCCGGTGGTGACACCCCTCAGGCAAGGCCCGCGTCTTTGTGGAAGGAGAACTGGATCTTGTCCCCGCTGCCTGAAATTTTTGCGCGCCTCACGACGCGCCGTGTCTATGCCCTGATCTGCCTGGCCTGCCTGGGCCTGCTGGGCTTCGGGCTTTATCTGCAGCACGTGGTGGGGCTCGAACCCTGTCCCATGTGCATCGTGCAGCGCTACGCCATGGTGCTGGTGGCGGTGGTCGCCGCCCTGGGCGCGGCCCTGCCAGGGCCGCGCAGCCACCGCTGGCTGGGCGGTCTGGTGCTGCTGATTGCCGGTTTCGGCGCCTTCGTCGCTGCGCGCCAGAGCTGGCTGCAGTGGTACCCGCCCGAAATCGCCACCTGCGGGCGCGACTTCTACGGCATGATCGAAAGCTTCCCCCTGCAACGCGCCATCCCCATGATCTTCCGGGGCTCGGGCGACTGCACGGCCATCGACTGGACTTTCCTGGGTGGCACCATCGCCAACTGGTCCTTCCTGTGGTTCGTGGCCTTTGCCCTGCCCGGGCTCTGGCTGACCCTGGGGCGCGCAGCACGGCGCTGATAGAAGCGGGATTATTCCTGGCTTTTTCCCTGCGTGTCGCTGGGGAAAGCTGATATTCTGAATTGTTACAGCCCCATGGCCCCGGGTTTCAGCCCCCGGGCTGATGCGGTCGCCAACCAGATGAAAGCCGCCATGCAAGCCCTACGTGACCTGAAAATCGCCACCCGCCTGGCCCTCGCCTTCGGCGCCATCCTGCTGATCCT
>JAGWTL010000196.1 GCA_028869035.1 Burkholderiales bacterium
GATGTAGCCGAACACGTTGTTGAGGAAGAAGAAGCTGATGCCGGCCATCACGCCGCCGAAGACGTAGATGGAGATACCCTCGCTGCGGAAGTGCAGGTAGGCGAAAGGCAGGGCCAGCATGACCATCACCAGGCAGGACAGCGGGTAGAAGACCTTTTTCCAGAACTCGATCTCGTAGCGCTCGGCGGTCTGGGCGTTTTCCTTGAGGTGACGGATGTACTGGAACAGGTCGATGGTGCTCATGCGCTCGGGCCGCAGCACGGCGGCCGAAACCATTTCACTGGAGATGCCCGTGGGCCATCGGAAGACCGGCACGCGGGTGCGTTCGATCCGGCTGAGGGCCAGGCCGGGCGCGTTGAACTCGGTGCGCTCGGCCTGTTCCAGGAGCCAGGCCTCGTCTTCGGCAAAACGCGCCAGCGGCGCGTGTGTCATGGAGACCAGGGCGTTCTGGTTGTCGAATTCGAAGATGCGCACATCGCGCATATTGCCGTCGGAGTTGAGCGAGCCCACATTGACGGCGAACTGGGCATAGGGCTCGCGTTCGCGCAACCAGGCGCCGGTCTGGCCCACGCTGAGCTTGCCCTCGTAACGCGCCTTGAGCAGCTGGGCCGTGCGATCGGCCCAGGGGGCCAGGTAGTCGCCGACCACGAAGGTCAGCAGGGCGAAGGTGAAACCGGCCGTGAGCAGCATGCGCAGCGCGCGCCACGGCCCCAGCCCGCTGGTGCGCAGGATGGTGAACTCAGAGCTCTGCGCCAGACGCGTCATGACGTAGATGGTGCCGATCAGCACCGTGATGGGCAGCAGCTCATAGAGGTGGTTGGGAACCATCAGGGCCACGTAACTGGTGGCCTGGGGCACCTGGTAGGCCGCACCCAAGCCGGGGCGGCCGATGGCGGGCAACTGGTCGACGAAGTCGAAGAAGGCGAAGAGGGCCAGAAAACCCAGGGTGACGAAGACCACGGCCAGGAACATCTCGGCATGGATCAGGCGGCGTATGGTCCTCACGAAGTCGCCCCCTTCTGCACTGTCGCCCTGGCGGGCAGGCGCAGGCGCCAGCCCCAGTTGTACTGGCGCTTGGCCAGCCACAGCAGGCCGGCGGCCAGCATGCCACCGTGCAGCAGCAGGTTGTAGGCGAGAAAGCCGATCTTGCCGCTGGCGATCCAGGTCTGGCCCAGGCTCAGCAGGTTCAGATAGACCTGGAACAGCAGGAGCGAGAACATCAGATTGCCCGAACGCCCGACCCGCGGGTTGACGCGCGTGGCCGCCAGGGCCAGCACGGCGAGGTTGAGCGCGGCCAGCACGAAACCCAGGCGCATGGAGATCTCGCCCAGGTAGGCCAGGGAGGAGGGGTTGCGGATCAGTTCCAGCGTGGAAATGTTGCCCAGCGGCACGTCGATCTTTTGACCCAGCGGGTCCTGCGCCACGCGGATCTTGTAGCGTTCGAACTCGCCGATCTTCACGTCGGTCTTGCCGATGGTGCTCTCCAGGCGCTGACCGTTTTCCAGGACCAGAAAGCGGTCGTTGCCTATGAGTTCGGTGTGACCGCTGCGCGCCGAGGTCACGGTCTCCTTGCCGTTTTCTGTGGTGGCGACGAAGACGTTCTTGGCGCTGAATTCATTGAGCAGGCTTTTCTCGACGAAAAAGACACGGGTGCCGCCACCCGCTTCCTGGAACTGGCCTGGCTGCACGCGCTCCAGGTCGCCGCGGCTTTCGTACTGGGCGCGCATGGTCTCGACCTGCTGGTTGGACCAGGGCAGCACGAACACCGCCAGCGTGGCGATGGCCAGCAGGATGGGCCAGGCAAAACGCAGCAGCGGGCGCAGCAGGCTGAACAGGCCCATGCCGCTGGAGAACCAGATCACCATTTCACTGTCGGTGTACAGGCGCGAGAGCGTCATGACGGTGGCCACGAACAGGCCCATGGTCATGATGTTGGGCAGGAAGGTCAGCAGCGTGTAGCCCATGACCAGCATCACGTCCGAGGGGTTGAAGCTGCCGCGCGAGGCCATGCCCAGGGTGCGGATCAGGGTCATGGTCATGACCACCGTGACCAGGATGATCAGCGTGGCGCCAAAGCTGCGCGCCAGCTCCTTGCGGATGGAGGAATCGAATAACATTGCTCGTCAGGAAAACGCCATTATGAACTTCGAACTCAAGTCCCTGGATCTCGCCGGCGCCTCCGCGCAGTCTGCTGATGCCTTCATCCTCCTGGTCCCGGCCGGTTTCAAGCCGGGCCGCGACCCTTTGGCAGCCCTCGTGGGCCAGGCCCTCAAGGCCGGCGACCTGGACAGCCAGCCCGGCAAGCTGCTGGCCCTGTACCGCCCGGCCCAGGCCAAGGCGGCCCGGATGCTGCTGGTGGGCGTCGGCGACGGCACGCCGCGCCAGGTCAGGCTGGCCGTGGCGGCAGCCCTGGGCGCGCTGCGCGGCGGCACGCCGGCGGTCAAAAGGCTGCTGCTTTGTTTTGCCGGCGCCCCCCAGCGCGGTGCGCTGCGCGCGGCCGTCGCTGCCGTGGCCGATGCCAGCTACGTCTACACCACCACCAAGTCCAAGGTCGAGGGCCGCAGCCTGGCGCGCGTGACCCTGGGCGTACCCAAGCTGGCCGAGGCCAAGGCCGAGTTCGCCCAGGCCGCCGCGGCCGTGGCGGGCATCGAGCTGGCCAAGGAATGGGCCAACCGCCCGGCCAACCATGCCACGCCCACCGACCTGGCCCAGGCGGCGCGCGCCCTGGCCAAGTTTCCGAAGATCAGCTGCCAGGTGCTGGGGCCGCGCGAGGTGGCCAGGCTCAAGATGGGTTCTTTCATGGCCGTGGCCCAGGGCTCGGAGCAGCCGCTGCGTTTCATCGTGCTGCAGTACAAGGGCGCGCCGGCCGCCCAGGCGCCCACCGTGCTGGTGGGCAAGGGCATCACCTTCGACACCGGTGGCATTTCCATCAAGCCCGCGGGCGAAATGGACGAGATGAAGTTCGACATGGGCGGTGCGGCCAGCGTGTTGGGGGTGTTCCGCGCCCTGGGCGAACTCGAGCCGGCCATCAATGTGGTGGGGCTGATCCCGAGTTGCGAGAACATGCCCGATGGCCGCGCCGTCAAGCCCGGCGACGTGGTGACCAGCATGAGCGGGCAAACCATCGAAATCCTCAACACCGACGCCGAAGGCCGCCTGATCCTCTGCGATGCACTGAGCTACGCAGAGCGCTTCAAGCCCGCGGCCGTGGTGGACATCGCCACGCTGACGGGTGCCTGCGTGATCGCGCTGGGGGCGGTGCGCAGCGGCCTGTTCAGTGCCGATGACGCGCTGGCCCAGCGCCTGCTGGCAGCCGGCGAGACCGCGCAGGACCTGTGCTGGCGCATGCCCCTGGACGATGACTATGCCGAGGGGCTCAAGAGCAACTTCGCCGACGTGGCCAATGTGGCCGGCCGCGCGGGCGGCGCCATCACGGCGGCCAAGTTCCTGCAGCGCTTCACGGCCAAGTTCCCTTGGGCGCACCTGGACATCGCCGGCACCGCCTGGAAGAGCGGCGCGGCCAAGGGTTCGACCGGCCGGCCTGTGGGCCTGCTGCTGGAGTTCCTGCTGGCCCAGCAGGCGCCCACCAGATCCGGCCGTCGCAAGGCCTGAGTCCAAGAGATCACGGCAGCATGACCGAGGTGGCCTTTCATTTCAACGCGCCGGACAAGCTGGCCTACGCCTGCCGCCTGCTGCGCAAGGCGGTAGCGGCCGGCTCGCGCGTGGTGGTCACGGCTCCGGCCGATGCCCTGGCCCGGCTCGACACCCTGCTGTGGACGTTTTCCCAGACCGATTTTGTCGCCCATGTGCGCCAGCCGGCCGAGCCCGGCCTGCTGGCGGCTTCGCCCGTGGTGCTGACGGAAACGCCGGCGCAGGCCCTGCCGCACCGGCAGGTGCTGCTCAACCTGGGCACCCAGCTGCCGGCCGGGTTCGAGCAGTACCAGCGGGTCATCGAAGTCGTCAGCCTGGACGACGAAGACCGCCAGCAGGCTCGTGGTCGCTGGAAGCACTACACCGAACTCGGTTACACCATCGTCCGCCATGATTTGAATCTGAAGGGATCCAGCTGATGCCCGCGCTCACCAAGAAACTGCTGCGCACCCTGCCCACCCTGACCGAGGTGGTGGACGTGCCCCCGCTGGCCGCCGCTGTACCGGGCGCTTCTGGCGATCTGGAGGAAGCTCTGGTCCGGCGCGTGCTGCAGCGCCTGGAGCCGACGCTGGACGCCCAGGTCCAGAAGGTGGTGGCCGATGCCTTGCAGGAGCAGATGAAGGATCTGGCCCCGCGCATACGCCAGCGTGTAGACAACGCCGTGCGCAAGGCCGTGACCCTGGCCGTGGCGGCCGAATCCGAGCTGCCGGCGGGCCGGGCGCGCTGAAGCGCTGAAGACCTGCTCGCGACGCCTGCGGGATCGTGAACGGGCGCGGGTGTTGCAAACCTTCACCACCGCGCATGGGTAAATGCCGTCATGCCGCCGAATTTGAGGTAGTCTTGCGTTCGCCAGTTTTTTTCACCTGCCCGTTTCTTTATTGGAGATCGTCATGCCCGTGAATCAAGTGAATCGTGTACTGATCGTTGTGGCCGCCGCGGCCCTCTTGGCCGCCTGCGGCAAGAAGGAGGAGGCGGCTTCCGGCGCCCCTGCGCTGCCGGTGGTGAAGATCGGCCACGTGGGTCCGATCAGCGGCGCCATTGCCCACCTGGGCAAGGACAATGAATACGGCGCCCGCATGGCCATCGACGAGCTCAATGCCGCCGGCGTCACCATCGACGGCAAGCAGGTCAAGCTCGAGCTGATGGCCGAGGATGACGGCGCCGATCCCAAGCAGGGCACGGCCGTGGCGCAGAAGCTGGCCGATGCCAAGGTGGCCGGCGTGATCGGCCATCTGAACTCGGGCACCACCATCCCGGCCTCCAAGATCTACAGCGACGCCGGCATCCCGCAGATTTCCCCCTCCGCCACCAACCCCAAGTACACCCGCCAGGGCTACAAGACGGCCTTCCGCGTGGTGGCTGACGACGTGCACCTGGGCAGCACGCTGGGCAAGTACGCCGTGGGCACCCTCAAGGCCAAGAACGTCGCTGTGATCGACGACCGCACCGCCTACGGCCAGGGCGTGGCCGAGGAATTCACCAAGGCCGCCGAGGCCGCCGGCGCCAAGATCGTGGCCAAGGAGTTCACCACCGACAAGGCCACCGACTTCAACGCCATCCTGACCAGCATCAAGGGCAAGAAGCCCGACGTGGTCTTCTTCGGCGGCATGGACGCCGTGGGCGGCCCCATGCTCAAGCAAATGAAGTCCCTGGGCATCACGGCCAAGTTCATGGGCGGTGACGGCATCTGCACAGCCGAGCTGAGCAAGCTCGCGGGTGATGCGATCGGCAATGAGCAGGTCTTCTGCGCCGAGGCTGGTGGTGTCGAGGGCGAGGCCAAGGCCGGCATGGACAAGTTCCGCGCCGACTTCAAGACCAAGTTCAATGTCGACGTGCAGCTTTATTCGCCCTATGTCTACGACGCGACCAAGGTGCTGGTCGCTGCCATGGTCAAGGCCGGTTCCTCCGATCCCGCCAAGTACCTGCCGGTGCTGGCGGCCACAACCGACTACAAGGGCGTGACCGGTCCGATCAGCTTCGACGAGAAGGGCGACATCAAGAATGGTGCGCTGACCCTCTTCACCTACCGTGGCGACAAACGGGAGCAGCTGGCCGTGGTCCGCTGATCGGGATTGCATCGCTCCTCCGAAAAAGCGCCTGCGGGCGCTTTTTCTTTGCCTGTTGCGGCTCGGGTGCAGCCGTGTCGAACCCAGGCTCGGTTACAATAGTCGGCTTCGGAGGGGTGGATGAGCGGTTTAAGTCACACGCCTGGAAAGCGTGCGTGGGGTAAAACCCACCGCGGGTTCGAATCCCGCCT
>JAGWTL010000197.1 GCA_028869035.1 Burkholderiales bacterium
TCAGCCAGCCCTGACCGAAGGTCTCAACACCCAGCTGCAGATTGAGACCAATTTCTAGGATACGCGCGCCAGATGCCAGTATCACCAGTGCAACGGCGAGAATCTGCACCAAAACGAATGGCGTCTTGCGAGGCTCCTTTCCTGCCAACAACGCCAATCCGCTCAGTAAAAAACACACAGCAGTTGCTGGAACCATGGGCTTCCATTCGGGGCTGATGCGCGTCAACCCGTTAATGCTGAAGACCCAGCCAAGCAAAACCGCGCTGCCCAACAGAGACGTGAGCATGGCAACGACCGCAACAACCAGAACGGATTTCGGATGAACGCTCATAGGGCACGGTGCGTTTGAGGGAAATGTCCTCGTTTCAGTGTATCTGGTTTCACGCTGTGGAGCCCCTGACCTGCCCGGTTTTTCCGAGCCATTCATTTCTGTAAGACGGCCGGGTTGGGGATTGAATGATGTTGCTTCTTGAATTCGTGAGGGGTCAGGTAGTCCAGGCTGCCGTGGAGTCGCACGGTGTTGTAGTGGCGTCGCCAAGCCTCGATGACCACGCGTGCTTCCCGGCGTGATCGGAACGACTCCAGGGATAGGCACTCGTCGCGAAACTTGCTTGCCAAGGTTTGCAAGGGTCACTGAGCGATGTGCCGATGCCAGTCTGGGCGATCCACTCGATGAGCATCGACATGTCGCCGGCCTTCATCGCCGGGGTCACCCAGCATCTGCCCAACGCCCGCATCACCTTTGACAAGTTCCACGTCATCGGTCATGCCAGCACGGCGCTGGACCAGATGCGTCGCATCGAGCAACGCACGGACAAGTCCCTCAAAGGCATGCGCTGGACTTTGCTCAAGGACACGGCCAGGCTCAAGCCCCAGGCGGCGGCCGACCTGGATGCCCTGATTGCCAAGATGACGGTCAAGCGCACCGCGCGCGCCTGGGCCTACAAGGAGCAGCTGCGTGAAATCCTCCAGCGCAAGCAGATCCATGTCGTGCGCGCCATGCTCAAGCGTTGGTGCAATTGCGTGATGCGCTCCAAGGTCGAGCCGATGAAGGAGGTGGCCAGGATGATCCGAACTCACATGGAGGGCATCGTGGCCTGGGCGCAGACGCGCCAGACCAATGGCTTCCTGGAGGCCATCAATGGCTTGTTCCAGGCCGCCAAGCGGCGTGCTCGTGGCTTCACCCGCATCGACACGATCAGAACGGTGATCTTCCTGATCGCCGGCCGCCTCGACTTCCATGCCATCAACCCTCATGCTGGGCAACCCACTTGAAATTCAACAGAGCCAGAAAACATCAATAGGCTACGGTTTCCTGGCGGGCCGCGCCGCCGTACAGATCCAGGCAGCGCTCGCGCCAGGCGTGCACCGGATCGTCCGCCAGCAGCAGCGCAAAAGGGCTGCTCACGCGTGCCCACATGAAACCGCCGAAGGCCAAGTAGTCGGCATACCCGGGCTGCTCGCCGGAAATGAAGGGGCCGTGGCCCAGGGCCAGGCGCAGGGGCTGCAGCGATTTGCGGAAGGCATCGACGCGGTCCTCGCGGCCGGCCTGCAGGTCTTCCAGTGTGGTCTTGTACATCTTCTCGCGCGAAGTGCGGAAGTAGGCCTGGTCGGCCGGGTCCAGGCTGTCGTGCAGGTCCTTGAGGATCAGGCGCGCGATGCCGCCGTGGACGGTGGTCTGCGCCCAGTACTGGAAGAACCTGAGTACATGCCCCTCGGCGCCGGCGGGGATCAGGCGCGGTGTGTCGGGAAAGGCTGTGTCCAGGTGCTGTGCGATGGCCCAGCTGTCGGTGACGAGCTGGCCGTCATACGAGAGGGTGGGGATGGTCAGCTTGCCACCGCTGCCGCTGATGCTAGGGATGTCGCCGAAGAGCACGTCGCGCACTTCGAAGGCCAGGCCCTTGTGCAGCAGGGCCAAACGCGCGCGCCAGCTGTTGGGGCTGAAGTGGGCGCGTTTTGCATTCACCAGGTCATACAGCAGCATGGGTGTGTTTCCGTCAGGTTTCAGGTGGTGCGCAGGCTGCGTGCGGCAAACAGCGCCAGGCAGACGGCCAGGAAGGCCCCCAGCGCGTACTGCCAGGGCAGGTTGATGGCAAAGCCCATCTCGTCGGTCCACAGCACATAGAGGCAGTAGAGGCCGAACAGGGCCACGCCGCGCATCAGCCAGGCCTGCGGGCGCAGATGACGCTCGGGGATGCGCGCGGCCAGCCAGGCGCCGCTCAGGCCGCTGAGCAGGCCGATGGCCGCGCCGACCACGGCATCTGCCGGCCAGTGGGCGCCGACGGCAATGCGCGAGCAGGCCACGCCGAAAGCGAAGACGAAGAGCCAGAGCCAGCGCAGGCGTTGCCGGGGTGCCAACGTGAAATAGATGGCGGCGGCGCCGGCGAAGGCCGTGATGCTGTGGCCTGAAGGCATGGAGGCGATGAACAGCGGTTCGCCGATGACGTGGATACCTTCCATGCCGAGCACTTCGAGGGGGCGCGGGTTGTCGGCCACGTTCTTGCCCACCCGTGTGAGCACACCGGCCAGGGGTGCGGCGCACAGCCAGGCCAGGACGATGCGCGGCGCGCGCCACAGCGCGGGCGCGGTGGCCGCGTAGATGGCCCAGCCCGTGCCGAAGAGCGAGAACAGGGCCCAGACGCCGTCGGGCAAGATCATGAAGGCGCGATTCAGCGCGCGAAACACGGCGGGTTCGTACCAGCCCAGCCACAGGGGCGCGGTCAACGCGGCCACGATAAAGGGCAGGGTCCAGTGCCAGGGGGCGATGCGGCGGGCGGTTACGGCGTCGTTCATGGCAACTCAGGAGGCGTCCTGGCGGCGCGGCGCGGGCTTGCCGCCCCAGCCATGGCACAGGTAGAGGTGGAAGTGCGAGATGGGGCGCCCGGCATGCCGCACGGGCAGTGTGTCGGCCAGCTCGCAACGCTCGAACATGCCTTCACCCACGGGCAGTGCATGTGCCATCTGGGACCAGTCCAGCAGCACGGCGCTGGCGCCCAGGGGGAGGGGGCCGGTCCACAGCGAGAACTGGTCGAAATCCGGCGCCAGCACGTGCACGGGCGTTGGGCGGGCGTACCAGGCCAAGCGGCTGGCCAGGGTCCAGTTCTGCACGGCCAGGTGGTAGATGTTGTTCTCTCGCGCGAGTTGCTGCGCGCGCGCGCCGGCCTCCTTCCAGCCGTAGAAGTCGGCGAAGGGGTTGAGCATCTCCGGCTCCTTGCTGCCCGGCGCCTCGCTGGCGATCCAGGGCGGCCCGGCCAGCAGCATGAGCACGTACATGCCCAGGGTGAAGAGGGCCTGCAGGCCGCCCAGCCAGCAGATCAGCTGGCGTCGCCGGCCGGCCCAAAGGGCGGCCAGGCCCACGCCGGCAAAAGGTGTCAGGGCCACCCAGGCGGGTGCCGTCCAGTGCGGCAGACTGGAGCCGCCGCCCGAGAGATAGGCCAGCACGGCGAAGGGCAGGGCGAAGAAGGCCAGCAGCCAGGACTGAGCACGGTCCAGCTCTAAGCCGCCCAGCACCTTGTGGCGCAGGCCGAAGACGCCCCAGATCAGCAGCGGGTAGAGCAGGGCCTGGGCCAGCAGGAAGACCAGCAGCTGGCCGGGTTGCCAGTGGCTGCCCTGGCCGTGCTTGAGCTGGTAGCTGAAGGAAATCCATTCGTGCTGTGCATTCCACACGAACACCGGCAGCACCAGCAGCACCGCCAGCAGCAGGGCGATCCAGGGGCCTGCCTGCCTGAGCAGGCGCGGGCCGTGGGCGGCCAGCAGGCAGGCCAGCACCGGCAGCGCGGCGAAGATGGCGGTGTATTTGGAGAGGCCGGCCAGGCCCAGCAAAGCGCCCAGCAGCAGCCATTCGGGCAGGCCCTGCGCGACGGCGTCGTCCAGCAGGCGCAGGGTTTGCCACAGGATGGCCGCGGTGAAGAGCATGAGCAGGGTGTCGGGCAGCAGGCCGATGCCCAGGATGTGCAGCACCGGGGCCAGGCTGTAGGCCAGCACGGCCCACAGGCCGGCGGCGTCGATGCTGCCCGCAGCCGGCACCAGCAGGGTGTGCAGGCGGCGCGCAGTGGCGTGGATGAACAGCGCAGTCAGCACCCACAGAGCCTCGGGTACCAGGCGCAGAAAACCCTCGGGCGCATCCAGCGCCACCAGCGGCCACTGTATCCAGCCGACCAGGGGCGGGTGGTCGTAATAACTGAGCGCCAGCTGGGCACCGTAGAGCGCGTAGTGCGCCTCGTCACCCGACAGGCCCAGCACCCAGCCCAGCCCGAAATGCAGCAGGCTGTGGCCCAGCAGGAGCAGGGCCAGCGCGGTGGCAGGGCGGGGGGCGTTGAACACGGCGGGTCTCGGGGCAGGACCGTGAAGTCTAAACGAGGGGCGGCGCTAAACTGCAAGCCATGGAAGCAAAAGCCGTGGACAGCGCCCTGTCCGCCATCGACCCCCGCCGCTGTCCCCTGTGCGGCCAGCCCAATGCCTGCGCCAACCAGATGGCGCAGGTCACCGGCCAGGCCCAGCCGCCCTGCTGGTGCACCACGGCCACCTTCACGCCGGAACTGCTGGCGCGCGTGCCGGTCCAGGCGCAGCGCAAAGCCTGCATCTGCGCGGCCTGTGCCCGCGCGGCCCAGCCCGGTCCCCAACCATGACCCGCACCCAGGAAGAACAGCGCCAGGCCCTGCGCTCGACCTGGATCAGCGTCTGGGTCAATGTGTTCCTGGCCAGCGCCCAGGTGGCGATCGGGATCTACGCGCGTTCGCAGGCTCTGATCGCCGATGGCCTGCACTCCCTGTCCGATCTGGTGGCCGACGGCGTGGTGCTGTTTGCCGCGCGCCATTCGCACGCCGAAGCCGACGCGGAACACCCCTACGGCCATGCGCGTTTCGAAACCGCGGCGTCGCTGGCCATCGGCCTGATTCTGGTGGGCACTGGTGTTGGCATGGTGTGGGCGGCCGGGGTCAAGCTGCACGACGGCCAGAACCTCGGGGCCGTGCATCCGCTGGCGCTGGTGACGGCGCTGGTCACGCTGGTGGCCAAGGAAGGCCTGTTCCGCTACATGCGGCGCGTGGGAGAGCGGCTCAAGTCGTCGATGCTGATCGCCAACGCTTGGCATGCGCGCGCCGACGCAGCTTCCTCGCTGGTGGTGGCGCTGGGCATAGCGGCCAACCTGCTTGGTTACCACAGCATGGACGCGGTGGCGGCCGCCATCGTGGGTTTCATGATCGTCAAGGCGGGCTGGGAATTTTCGGTCGACGCCTTCCACGGCCTGACCGACCACGCGCTGGATCCCGAGGAGATCGAGCGCATCCGCCGCACGGTGCAGGCCGTCGACGGCGTGCTGGATTTGCACAACCTGCGCACGCGCCGCATGGGGGACTGGGCGGTGATCGACATGCATGTCGAGGTGGGGCCGCACCTCACGGTCTCCGAAGGGCATTACATCGCCGAGCAGATCAGCGCCCGGGTCAAGGAGGCGCACCGCGTCGCCGAATGCACGGTGCACATCGATCCCGGCACGGTGCGGCACCTGGCGCGGGTGCTCGCGCTGCCGCCGCGTGCGCGGGTGCGCGACAAGGTGCAGGACGTGCTGGGCCGCCAGGCCGTGCTGCGCCTGCACTACCTGGAAAGCGGCCTGGAGGTCGAGGCCGAGCTGGCCGCGCACGTCTCCGCCGACGAACTGCAGCGGTTGCAGCTCGCCCTGCAGGCGGCGCTGGCAGGTCTGGGGCGCGTGAGCCGTGTCAGCCTGAGCTGTCCTCCGGTCGGGGGGCACACGTGAAGCATCCTGCCACCCTGCCCGAGATGCAGGCCCGCTACGGTGAACGCTACCGCTGGCTGTTGCTGCTGGCGGTGATGGTGGGGACCATGGCCTCCATCATGTCCTCCACCATCATCAACGTGGCCAT
>JAGWTL010000198.1 GCA_028869035.1 Burkholderiales bacterium
AGGTACAAGACGCCTACATCGTTGCCGCCACACGCACGCCCATCGGGCGCTCGGGCCGCGGCTACTTCCGCAACACCCGCCCCGACGAACTGCTGGTGGCCGCCATCAAGAGCGCCATGCTGCAGGTCCCCACGCTGGACCCCAAGGCCATCGAGGACGCCATCATCGGCTGCTCCTTTCCCGAGGGCGAGCAGGGCATGAACATGGCCCGCATCGCCGTGGGCCTGGCCTTCGAGCACCCCATCGGCGGCGTGACCGTCAACCGCTTCTGCGCCTCGGGCGTGACGGCCATCCAGATGGCGGCCGACCGCATCCGCGTGGGCGAGGCCGATGTGCTGATCGCCGGCGGCGCCGAGTCCATGAGCCTGGTGCCCATGGGCGGCGTCAAGCCCTCCTTCAACCCCGAGGTCTTTGCCCGCGACGAGAACGTCGGCATCGCCTACGGCATGGGCCTGACGGCCGAGAAGGTGGCCCAGCAATGGAAGGTCACGCGCGAGATGCAGGACGCCTTTGCGCTGGAATCGCATATGCGGGCCATCAAGGCGCAGAAGGCCGGCGGGTTCACGTCCGAGATCACGCCCATCGATGTGGTCGAGCGCACGCCCGACCTGGCGACCGGTGAAGTGCTCAGCAAGACCCGCACCGTGAGCCTGGACGAAGGCGCGCGCCCCGACACCACGCTCGAAGCGTTGGCCAAGCTCAAGCCGGTCTTCGCCGCGCGCGGCAGCGTGACCGCCGGCAACAGCTCGCAGACCAGCGACGGCGCCGGCGCGCTGATCCTGGCCAGCGAAAAGGCGGTCAAGCAGTTCGGCCTCAAGCCGCTGGCGCGTTTTGTCAGCTTCGCGGCGCGCGGCGTGCCGCCCGAGATCATGGGCATCGGCCCGATCGAGGCCATCCCCGCCGCGCTGCGTTACGCCGGCCTCCAGCACGAGGACATCGGCTGGATCGAACTCAACGAAGCCTTCGCGGCCCAGTCACTCGCGGTGATCAACAGCCTGGGCCTGGACCCGGCCAAGGTCAACCCCATGGGCGGCGCCATCGCCCTGGGCCACCCGCTGGGTGCCACCGGTGCAATCCGTGCGGCCACGGTGGTGCATGCCCTGCATCGCCACAAGCTCAAGTACGGCATGGTGACGATGTGCGTGGGCACGGGCCAGGGTGCCGCTGGTATTTTCGAGCGCGTGTAAGCCATGAGCGCCGCGTTGGCACGCAGTCTGCCACTCGAAGGCGGCGGCGCGCTCGCGCTGCGGGTCTACGAGCCGTCCGGTGAAGCCAGGGCCACGGTGGTCATCGGCGGCGCCATGGGCGTGCCGCAGGACTATTACGCGCCCTATGCCGCCTGGCTGGCAACCCGGGGCTACCGCGTCTGGAGCTTCGACTACCGGGGCCACGGCGAATCGCTGCCGCACACGCCCGGCCACAGCCTGCGCGGTTTCAGTGCGGACCTGTTCGACTGGACGCGCGACTACGAGACCGTGGTGCTGACGGCGCGGCGCGAGCGGCCGGCGCTGCCGCTCTATCTGCTGGGCCACAGCCTGGGCGCGCAGCTGCCGGGCCTGTTCCGCCATCCCGAGCAGGTGGATGGCCTGTTCAGCATCGCTGCGGGGAGCGGTTACTGGCGAGACAACGCGCCGCAATTGCGCCGCCGTGTGCTCTTCTTCTGGCATGTCATGGTGCCGCTGGCCACGCGCGTCTGCGGCTACTTTCCGGGCAAGCGTCTGGGCATGGTGGGCAACCTGCCGGCCGGCGTGATCCACCAGTGGCGGCGCTGGTGCATGCACCCGCGCTACAGCGTGGGCGCCGAAGGCCCCGAGGTGGCGCAGCGTTATGCGCGGGCGCGCTTCCCCGTGCTGGCCTGGTCCTTCAGTGACGACGAACTCATGACCCTGCGCGGCACACGCAGCCTGTTGGGCCTTTACAGTGCCGCGCCGCAGGGTGTGCAGGTGATCCACCCGGTCGAGGTGCCTTCGCGGCGCATTGGTCATTTCGGCTTCTTCCGCGAGGCCATGCGGCCGACCCTGTGGCCGCGCAGCCTGGCCGCCCTGCAATCCCTGGCCGCATCCGGCGTCACGCCGGGGACGGAAGCGGTGGCGGCACAAGCGCAAACTACGCTGCCATGAAACCACACGCTTTCGACGCCGCGCTCGCGCTGACTCCCATCGCGTCCGGCCGCTATGCCGGCCGCACCAGCGCGGACTACTGGAACATGGTCGGCCCCTTCGGCGGTTGCACGGCCGCCACGGTGCTCAAGGCCGTCCTCGGCCACCCCGAGTTGCTGGGCGCGCCGCTGTCCATCACGGTCAATTACGCCGGCGCCCTGGCGCAGGGGCCTTTCGAGGTGCAGCTGCTGCCGGCACGCACCAACCGCTCGACCCAGCACTGGACGGCGGCCATCGTGCAGAACGACGCCCAGGGCCAGCCCGTCGTCGCGACCACGGCCACCGTCATCACCGCGGCGCGGCGCGAGACCTGGAGCCTGTCGGACCTGCCCATGCCGGCCGTGCCCCGGCCCAGCGAGGCGCAGCCCATGCGTTATGACAAGGCCATGGCCTGGCTGGACCACTATGAACTGCGCCCGGTCAGTGGTTTGATCCCGCAGGCCTGGGATGGGCGTGAGCAGGACCACAGCGTTTCGCGGCTGTGGATGCGCGACCAGCCACCGCGCCCGCTGGATTTCTGTTCGTTGCTGGCCCTGTCCGACATCTTCTACCCGCGTGTCTGGCTGCGCCGCGCCACACGCGTGCCGGCCGGCACCGTGTCCATCACCACCTATTTCCATGCGGGCGAGAAAGAGCTGCGCGAGACCGGCAGCGGCTACCTGCTGGGGCAGGCGCGCGGCCAGGAATTTCGCAACGGCTTTTTCGATCAATCGGCCCAGCTCTGGAACGAGGCGGGTACCCTGCTCTGCACCTCGCACCAGATCGTCTACTTCAAGGAATGACACCATGTCCGACATCCTCGTCCACACCGAAGCCGGTGTTTGCACCCTGAGCTTCAACCGCCTGGAACGCAAGAACTCCATCACCTCGGCCATGTACACGGCCCTGGCCGACGCCGTGACGCAGGCGGCCGGCGACGCGACCGTGCGTGTGCTGGTTTTCCAGGGCCACGAGACCGTGTTCTCGGCCGGCAACGACATCGGCGACTTCCTCAACGCCCCGCCTTCGGACCCCGATGCGCCGGTCTGGCGTTTCATGCGCGCGCTGGCCGGCTTTCCCAAGCCGGCGCTTGCAGCCGTCAGCGGCCCGGCCGTGGGCATCGGCACCACCCTGCTCTTCCACTGCGACCTGGTCTACGCCGGCGACAACGCGGCCTTCTCCATGCCTTTCGTGAATCTGGGCCTGTGCCCGGAATTCGCCTCCAGCCTGCTGGCGCCGCAGATGTTCGGCTATCACCGCGCGGCCGAGGCCCTGCTGCTGGGCGAGCCCTTCATGGCCGAAGCCGCGCTCGAAGCCGGCCTGGTCAACCGCGTGCTGCCGCCCACCGAGGCCAATGGCTACGCGCAGGCCCAGGCGCGCAAGCTCGCGGCCAAGCCCCTGCCCTCCCTGATCGAAACCAAGCGCCTGATGAAAAAGGGCCAGGCGGCGCAGATCATGGCGCAGATGGGCGAGGAGGGCGCGAGCTTCGGGCGCATGCTGCGCGAACCGGCCGCGCGCGAGGCTTTCGGGGCTTTCATGGAGAAGCGCAAGCCGGACTTCAGCAAGGTTTGACGCATGACGCCCGCTGCGCGGGCATGACCTCGCGCAAAAAGCGCATGGATGACGCGGGCTGCGCCCGCATGACTTCGGTCATTTCGTCATCGACGCTGCGTAGCAGCGAAGTCATGCCCGCGCAGCGGGCGTCATGACTCACAACTGTCGGCGCGGCACCTCGCGCGGCCGGCCGTTCTCGTCGATGGCCACATAGGTCAGGTTGGCCTCCGTCACCTTGACGAAACGGCCCTGGGCCTGGAAGCGCTCGGCATAGACCTCCACCTTCACCGTGATCGAGGTCTTGCCGATGCGGGTGAGCTTGGAATAGAAGGACAGGATGTCGCCCACCCGCACGGGCTGCTTGAAGATGAACTCGTTCACCGCCACGGTGGCGATGCGACCAGCCGCATAACGGGCCGGGATCACCGAGCCGGCCAGGTCGACCTGGGCCATGACCCAGCCGCCGAAGATGTCGCCGTTGGCATTGCTGTCGGCCGGCATGGGGATGACCTTGAGAACCAGCTCCTCGTCGGAGGGGGGCTGGAGGGCGGCCGTGCTGGGGAATTCGCTCATGGGGGACAATCGGTGTAAAGACTGACCCTGATTGTCCCCCATGCGACGCCTCGGCGAAACTGCCCTCCACCCCGATCCCTCCAGCCCGTCCGCCGCCTCGGTGCGCTCCGACTGGGGCACGCTGCAGCGTCTTTTTCCCTACCTCTGGCACTACAAGTGGCGGGTCATTGCCGCGCTGACCTTCATGGTGGGCGCCAAGGTGTCCAATGTGGGGGTGCCCCTGCTGCTCAAGGAGCTGGTGGACCGCATGGGCCTGCGCCTGAGCGACCCGGCCGCGCTGTGGCTGGTGCCGGCCGCGCTGCTGCTGGCCTACGGTGCCCTGCGTTTCATGAGCGCGCTGTTCACCGAGCTGCGCGAACTGGTCTTCGCCAAGGCCACCGAGGGCGCGGCGCGCACCATCTCGCTGCAGGTTTTCCGCCACCTGCACGCCCTGAGCCTGCGTTTCCACCTGGAGCGCCAGACCGGCGGCATGACACGCGACATCGAGCGCGGCACGCGCGCCGTGCACTCGCTGATCTCCTATTCGCTCTACAGCATCATCCCCACGCTGATCGAGTTCACGCTGGTGCTCACGCTGCTGGCGGTCAAGTTCGACCTGATGTTCGTCTGGATCACGCTGGCCGCGCTGGTGAGTTACATCGCCTTCACCGTCACCGTCACCGAATGGCGCACGCGTTTCCGCCGCCGCATGAACGAGCTGGACTCCACCGCGCACAGCCGCGCCGTCGATTCACTGTTGAACTACGAGACCGTCAAGTACTTCAACAACGAGGACTTCGAGGCCCGGCGCTACGACGAGAACCTGGAAAAGTACCGGCGTGCTGCCGTCAAGAGCCAGACCAGCCTGAGCCTGCTCAACACCGGGCAGCAGCTCATCATCGCCACCGGCCTGGTGGCCATGCTCTGGCGTGCCACCCAGGGCGTGATCGACGGCCGCATGACCCTGGGTGACCTGGTCATGATCAACGCGCTGATGATCCAGCTCTACATCCCGCTGGGTTTCCTGGGCGTGCTCTACCGCGAGATCAAGCAGAGCCTGACCGACATCGACAAGATGTTCACCCTGCTCGAGCGTGAGCGCGAGGTGGCCGACGCGCCGGGTGCGCCCGGTCTGCAATTGCCGCCCTCACCACAACCCTCTCCCGAGGGGAGAGGGAGTGAGGTACCCCCCCTCCCGCTGCTTGCGGGAGAGGGCGGGGGTGAGGGCACTGCGGCCGCCGTGCGCTTCGAGCGCGTCAGCTTCTCGTATGAGCCGGCCCGCCCCATCCTGCATGAGGTGAGCTTCGAGATCCCGGCCGGCAAGACCGTGGCCGTGGTCGGCCCCTCGGGCGCAGGCAAGTCCACGCTGGCGCGCCTGCTCTACCGCTTCTACGACGTGACGGGTGGATGCATCGAGATCGCGGGCCAGGATATCCGTGGCGTGACACAGGATTCGCTGCGCCGCGCCATCGGCATCGTGCCGCAGGACACGGTCCTGTTCAACGACACGGTGGAATACAACATCGCCTACGGCCGCCCGGGTGCCAGCCGCGCGGAGGTGGAGCAGGCCGCGCGTGCCGCCCATATCCACAATTTCATCGCCTCCACCCCGCAGGGCTACGACACCATGGTGGG
>JAGWTL010000199.1 GCA_028869035.1 Burkholderiales bacterium
ACCGAGGCGTTTTCCAGAATGGCCTGCTGGCGCTGCAGCAGTTCGTCGAGTGTGGCCTGTTCGCGTTTGCGCTCGCTGATGTCCTCGATGATCCAGATCGTGCCTTCGGCCGTGTTGGCCGGGTCGATGGCCTTGGCCCGCATATGGCAGTAAACCTCACTGTCGTCCTTGCGGCGCATGGGC
The DNA here is from genome assembly GCA_028869035.1 of Burkholderiales bacterium. Taxonomy (GTDB): domain Bacteria; phylum Pseudomonadota; class Gammaproteobacteria; order Burkholderiales; family Burkholderiaceae_C; genus Hylemonella. The sequence goes on from JAGWTL010000199.1 coordinate 184, forward strand.
AGTTCCACGTCCAGCAGCTCGCCGCGTGCCAGCAGGGGGCCGGCCTGGCGGCCTATGGTTTCATAGGCTTCCTGGCTGGGGTAAAAGACGGAGCCCGGCTGGCCGACCAGTTCGCCCTGCGGCCAGCCGTAGATTTCGGAGGCACGCGGGTTGCAGTGCAGGACCTTGCGGTCACGCGTGAAGAGAATGCCGACCGAGGCGTTTTCCAGAATAGCCTGGTACTCCAGCAGGGTTTGCTGGATGCCGGGTTCGGAGGTATCACCGGGCGGTAGGGCCATGAATTCAGGATAGAGCAATTCAGGCCGGGAGAACAGTGCAAAAGTCTCAGGTTGCCGCTTCGAGTCCGTTGCGGAAGTGAGCCAGCATCTTTTGCGTGGCGGCCGTGGCATCGCGTGCCTGCAGCGCGGTCATGACGGCGCGGTGTTCGGCCAGCGATTCCTCGATGCGGCCGGACTTGAGCAGCGAGTGGTGCCGGTTGAGTTTCATGACCTTGCGCAGGTCGGCCACCATCTGCTTGCGCCAGCGGTTGTCGGCGATCTCCAGCAGGCGCATGTGGAAGCGTTCGTTGATGGCGAAGAAGCGGTCCCGGTCCTGGGCACTGGATTCCAGTGCTTCGTGCAGGCTTTGCAGTTCGCGCAGTTGCTCGTCCGTGGCGTGCTGGGCCACCACGCCGGTCGCGTCGGATTCGAGCAGGCCCAGCAGGTGGTAGATGTCCACCAGGTCCTTTTCGTTGACCTCGGTGACGTAGGCGCCGCGGCGCACCTTCATGGTTACCAGGCCTTCGGCGGCCAGGACCTTGAGAGCCTCGCGCAGGGGAGTGCGGCTGATACCGTAGTCCTCGGCGATCTTGAGTTCGTCGATCCAGCTGCCGGGCTCCAGCTCGCGGCTGAAGATGCGCTGGCGCAGCAGTTCGGCCACTTCTTCATACAGGGCGCGGGGGGAGAGGGAAACGGCGGACATGGCCTGAATTGTATGCTCAAGAAATATTTTGCATCAATAATTATGAATGAAGTAAACTGCGCGCAACAAATTAAAGGGCCTTTCCGGGGCTGCCGCTTTGCCATGAGCCAGAAAAAACCTGAATTCGAAAGCGCCAGCCTCGAGGCCTGGCGCAAGGCTGCTGCCAAATCCGCTCCTGGCGGCGATGTGAACGCCCTGAACTGGCTCACGCCCGACGGCATCTCGGTCAAGCCGCTCTACACCGCAGCCGACCTGCAGGGCCTGCCGCACGCCGACACGCTGCCTGGTTTCGAGCCCTATCTGCGCGGCCCGCAAGCCACCATGTACGCGGTGCGGCCCTGGACCATCCGCCAGTACGCGGGCTTTTCCACGGCCGAGGAATCGAATGCCTTCTATCGCAAGGCGCTGGCCGCCGGCGGGCAGGGCGTGAGCGTGGCCTTTGACCTGGCCACCCACCGCGGCTACGACAGCGACCACCCGCGCGTGACCGGCGACGTGGGCAAGGCCGGCGTGGCCATCGACTCCGTGGAGGACATGAAGATCCTGTTCAGCGAGATCCCGCTGGACAAGGTGTCCGTCTCCATGACCATGAACGGCGCCGTGCTGCCCGTGCTGGCGGGTTATGTGGTGGCGGCGGAAGAGCAGGGCGTATCGCAAGACAAGCTGAGCGGGACCATCCAGAACGACATCCTCAAGGAGTTCATGGTCCGCAACACCTATATCTACCCGCCCGAGCCGAGCATGCGCATCATCGGCGACATCATCGAGTACACGGCCCAGTACATGCCCAAGTTCAACTCGATCTCGATCTCGGGGTACCACATGCAGGAGGCCGGCGCCAACCAGGCGCTGGAACTGGCCTTCACCCTGGCCGACGGCAAGGAGTATGTTAAGACCGCCATCGCCAAGGGCATGGACGTGGACGATTTCGCGGGTCGCCTGTCCTTCTTCTGGGCGGTCGGCATGAACTTCTACCTGGAAATCGCCAAGATGCGTGCGGCCCGCCTGCTCTGGTGCCGCATCATGAAGGGCTTCAACGCCAAGAACCCCAAGAGCCTGATGCTGCGTACGCACAGCCAGACCAGCGGCTGGAGCCTGACCGAGCAGGACCCCTACAACAATGTGGTGCGCACCACCATCGAGGCCATGGCCGCGGTCTTCGGCGGCACGCAGAGCCTGCACACCAACAGCTTTGACGAAGCCATCGCCCTGCCCACCGAGTTCTCCTCGCGGATTGCACGCAACACCCAGCTCATCATCCAGGAAGAGACCCACATCACGAACGTGATCGACCCCTGGGCCGGCAGCTACATGATGGAGAAGCTGACGCAGGACATGATGGATGCCGCATGGAAGATCATCGAGGAAGTCGACGCCATGGGCGGCATGACCAGGGCTGTGGACAGCGGCTGGGCCAAGCTCAAGATCGAGGCCGCCGCCGCCGAGAAACAGGCGCGCATCGATAGCGGCAAGGACGTGATCGTCGGCGTCAACAAGTACAGGCTCAAGAAGGAAGACCCGATCGAGATTCTCGAGGTCGACAACGTCAAGGTGCGTGACGGTCAGATTGAGCGCCTCAAGGCCATTCGTGCCAGCCGCGATGGCCAGGCGGTGCAGGCCGCGCTCGATGCGCTCACCCAGGCCGCCGAGCAAGGCAGTGGTAACCTGCTCGACCTGAGCATCCGGGCCATCCGGCTGCGCGCCACGGTGGGCGAGGTCAGCGATGCGCTGGAAAAGGTTTTCGGGCGCCATCGCGCCGATACGCAAAAGGTGACCGGTGTGTACGCAGCTGCCTACGACTCGGCCGAAGGCTGGGAAAACCTCAAGAAGGAAATCGCCGACTTCGGCGAGCAGCATGGCCGCCGTCCGCGCGTCATGATCTCCAAGCTCGGCCAGGACGGCCACGACCGCGGCGCCAAGGTGGTGGCCACGGCTTTCGCCGACCTGGGCTTCGACGTGGACATGGGCCCGCTGTTCCAGACCCCCGAGGAATGCGCGCGTCAGGCCATCGAGAACGACGTGCACGCCGTGGGCGTCTCCACCCTGGCGGCAGGACACAAGACCCTGGTGCCGGCCATCATCGCCGAGCTCAAGAAGCAGGGCGCGGACGACATCATTGTTTTTGTGGGCGGCGTGATCCCGCGCCAGGACTACGACTTTCTTTATGAGGCCGGCGTCAAGGGCATCTACGGTCCCGGCACCCCGATCCCGGCCAGCGCCAAGGATGTGCTGGAGCAGATCAAGAAGGCGCATAAGGTTTGAACTCATAAACATGTCATGAGGCCGTTTTTCGTGTATCTGCTGCGCTGTTCTGATGGCTCCTACTATTGCGGCCAAACAGACAACATTGAAGCGCGCATGCAGCAACACTACGCCGGCGAGATCGGCTACACCTCAACGCGAAAGCCTGTGCAATTGGTGTGGCAAGGCGAGTTTGAGACCCGAGAGGGTGCCATCGCTTTCGAGCAGCAGATCAAGGGTTGGACACGCGCGAAGAAGGAAGCGTTGATTGCAGGTGATTGGCCGCGGATTCAGGAGCTGGCGAAATCCAAGCAATCCTACGGCGTGAGTGAAAAATATACCGTTCGCCCTGAGCTTGTCGAAGGGCTGGAGGGGCTTCGACAGGCTCAGCCCGAACGGGTGGGGTCGAAGGCGATGAGGGAGAAGCCGTGAGCCATCCGCTACTTCTCGACGGCATCCTGCAGGGCACCCCCGCCCAGCAGCGCCGTGCCATGGCCAAGGCCATCACGCTGCTCGAATCCACACGCGCCGACCACCGCGCCCAAGGAGACGAACTGCTCACAGCCCTGCTGCCCCACACCGGTGGCGCGTTCCGCCTGGGCATCAGCGGCGTGCCCGGAGTGGGCAAATCCACCTTCATCGAGGCGCTGGGTCTTTATCTCATTGAGCATGGGCACCGGGTCGCCGTGCTGGCCGTCGATCCCTCGTCCAGCGTCTCTGGCGGCTCCATCCTCGGCGACAAGACGCGCATGGAGAAACTCTCCGTGCACGAAAAAGCCTACATCCGCCCCAGCCCGGCCAGCGGCACCCTGGGCGGCGTGGCCGAGAAAACACGTGAGGCCATGCTGGTCTGCGAGGCCGCAGGCTACGACGTGGTGATCGTCGAGACCGTGGGTGTGGGCCAGAGCGAGACCGCCGTGTCCAGCATGACGGACATGTTCTGCCTGATGCAACTGCCCAATGCGGGTGACGACCTGCAGGCCATCAAGAAGGGCGTGATGGAGCTGGCCGACCTGGTGGTGATCAATAAGGCCGATATTGACGCGGCGGCTGCCACGCGCGCGCAGGCGCAGATCACCTCATCGCTGCGCCTGCTCGGTCTGCACGGCCATCCTGAACATGCGCATCATGATGAAAAAATCTGGCATCCGAAGGTGGTCCAACTCAGTGCTCTCTTGGGTCAGGGTGTGGATGCCTTCTGGGCTGCCGTGACGCAATTCCGATCCCTGCAGACGGCCAGCGGCAAGTTGGCGGCACGGCGCGAGGGCCAGGCCCAGGCCTGGATGTGGGAGCGCATCGAGTCGGGTCTTAAACAGGCTTTTCGTACCCATCCGCAGGTGCGCAAGCTGCTGCCTGCTCTGGGCGCCGAGGTTTTAGCGGGCCGACTGGCAGCTTCCACCGCCGCGCGGCAGCTACTGCAGGCCTACGAACACAAAAACTGACAAGTCACGAACACAGAGGACCAACCATGCACGACATCCTGGAGCAACTTGAGCAAAAGCGCGCCGCCGCCCGTCTGGGCGGTGGCGAAAAACGTATCGCCGCGCAGCATGCCAAGGGCAAGCTCACGGCCCGCGAACGCCTGGAAGTGCTGCTGGATGAAGGCACTTTTGAAGAGTGGGACATGTTCGTCGAGCACCGCTGCGTGGACTTCGGCATGGACGAAAACAAGATCCCGGGCGACGGCGTGGTGACCGGCTACGGCATGATCAACGGCCGCCTGGTCTTCGTCTACAGCCAGGACTTCACGGTCTTCGGCGGTGCGCTCTCGGAAGCGCATGCCGAGAAAATCTGCAAGATCCTGGACCAGGCCATGAAAGTGGGCGCGCCCGTGATCGGCCTCAATGATTCGGGCGGTGCGCGCATCCAGGAGGGCGTGGCTTCCCTGGGCGGTTATGCCGAGGTGTTCCAGCGCAACGTCAGCGCCTCGGGCGTGATCCCGCAGATCAGCATGATCATGGGGCCCAGCGCCGGTGGCGCCGTCTACAGCCCGGCCATCACCGACTTCATCTTCATGGTGAAAGACAGCTCGTACATGTTCGTCACCGGCCCCGAAGTGGTGAAGACCGTCACGCATGAGGAAGTCACCGCCGAGGAACTGGGCGGCGCGCTCACGCACACCACCAGGAGCGGCGTGGCCGACCTGGCTTTCGAAAACGATGTGGAGGCGTTGCTCATGCTGCGCCGCCTCTACAACTATCTGCCGTTGAACAACCGCGAGAAGGCCCCGATCCGCAAGAGCGGCGATCCGATCGACCGCATGGAGCGCAGCCTGAACACCCTGGTGCCGGACAATCCCAACAAGCCCTATGACATGAAGGAGCTGATCGTCAAGACCGTGGACGACGGCGACTTCTTCGAGATCCAGCCCGAGTACGCCAAGAACATCCTGATCGGCTTTGCCCGCATGGACGGCCAGACGGTCGGCATCGTGGCCAACCAGCCGCTGGTGCTGGCCGGCTGCCTGGATATCAAGAG
>JAGWTL010000200.1 GCA_028869035.1 Burkholderiales bacterium
CCCAGCTTGGCGCTGGTGATCAGGTCCACCAGCATGTGGTGTTCGAACAGGGTGATGCTGGGCGTGGCCCGCACCTTCTTCATCAGCGTGTCCTGCACGGCTGCGCCGGTGGCGTCGGTGGCGTGCACGATGCGCCGCTCGCTGTGGCCGCCCTCGCGCGTGAGGTGCAGGTGGCCCTGCTCCAGCGAAAAGGGCACGCCCAGCTGCTGCAGCCAGCGGATGTTCTCGGGCGCATGCTCGACCACGAAGCGCGTGGCCACGGGGTCGCACAGGCCGGCGCCGGCCACCAGCGTGTCCTGCACGTGGGATTCGAAACTGTCGCCTTCGGCCATGACGGCGGCGATGCCACCCTGGGCCCAGCGGCTGGAGCCGTCGTTGAGCTCGCGCTTGGTCAGCACGGCCACGCGATGCGTGGGCGCCAGGTGCAGGGCGGCGCTCAGTCCCGCCAGGCCGCTGCCGACGATCAGAACGTCAAAGGAATGGTGGGAAGACGACGGGGGCACGGGAATGGGCCTCGCTTCAGGCCGGCGCGTAGGCCAGCCGGACATAGATGGGGGCAAAGGCCTCCGCCTGGGTGATCTCGATCAGGCTTTCCTTGGCCAGCTCGAGCAGGGCGATGAAGGTCACCACCAGCACCGGGGTGCCTTTCTCCGGCTCGAACAGCTGCTCGAACTCGACGAATTTCTGGCCCTGCAGCTGCCTGAGCACGATGCTCATGTGTTCGCGTACGGAAAGTTCCTCGCGCGTGATCTTGTGGTGCTGCACCAGCCGGGCGCGCTTGAGGATGTCGGCCCAGGCCTCCTGCAGCTCGACCACGTGCACGTCGGGAAAGCGCGGCTGCAGCGACTGCTCGATATAGACCTGCGCCTTGAGGAAGTCGCGCCCGTACTGCGGCAGATTGCCCAGCTGGGCCGCGGCGATCTTGATCTGCTCGTACTCCAGCAGGCGGCGCACCAGCTCGGCGCGCGGGTCTTCGGCTTCCTCGCCCTCGGCCGTCTTCTTGGGTGGCAGCAGCATGCGCGACTTGATCTCGATCAGCATGGCGGCCATCAGCAGGTACTCGGCGGCCAGCTCCAGGTTGCGCGTGCGCACCTCGTCCACATAGGTGAGGTACTGGCGCGTGACCGCCGCCATCGGGATGTCGAGGATGTTGAAGTTCTGCTTGCGGATCAGGTAGAGCAGCAGGTCCAGCGGGCCTTCGAAGGCTTCGAGGAAAACCTCCAGCGCGTCCGGCGGGATGTACAGGTCCTGCGGCATGGCGAACAGCGGCTCGCCGTACAGGCGGGCCACGGCCACGTGGTCCACCACCTCGGGCATGACCGCGGCGTGCGGGGCCTCGGCGGCTTGCAGGCCGACGCTGTCGTGGGGATCGCTCATCGAGTGCTTCGTCGCGGGCGCGGCCCGGCTATCACTTGGTGCCGCTGGTCTGGTAGACGTAGGGCGTCTGCGCCACGCGGGCGGACTGGTAGCCCTCCTGCGCCTGGCGGTCCACCGCCTTGTCCCAGAGCAGCTCGCGGCCCTGGCGCTGGCGGGCTTCCAGGTCGGGTTGGGTCGTCTTGAGCTGGTTGATGAACTGGGTGGCGTCGGACTGGTAGTCGGGACGGCGGAAAATGTTGGTGATGGACATGGGCTGGGGCTTGTTACAAACCATCTGGACCGGGGAAGGTCGAATTCTACCGGCCTCCAGCTCCGGCGCCCTGGGGCTATCATCAATCAGGGCTGACTCGGCTCGGCCTGCGAGGCGTACCAGGGCAAAAGCTGGATTGGAGCATCGATGATCACCATTCTGGAGGCCAAAAGAGCGGGCCTGTTCGGCAAGGGCCGGTTGTTTCCGAACATCGTCGCGGGTGCGATCGTGGGCGTGGTCGCCCTGCCGCTGGCGATGGCGTTTGCCATCGCCTCGGGCGCCAAGCCCGAGCAGGGCATCTATACGGCCATCATCGGTGGTTTCATGGTGTCGGTGCTGGGGGGCAGCCGGGTGCAGATCGCCGGGCCGACCGGCGCCTTCATCGCCATCCTGTCGGGCGTCACGGCCCAATACGGCATTGCCGGGCTGCAGCTGGCCACGCTGATGGCCGGACTGATGCTGGCGGCCATGGGTCTGGCCAAGATGGGCGCGGTCATCAAGTTCATTCCAGCCCCGGTGATCATCGGTTTCACGACCGGCATCGGCGTGATCATCTTCGTGGGCCAGTGGAAGGACTTCCTCGGCCTGCCGGCGGTGGGCGGCGCCCACTTCCACGAGAAGCTCCTGCATCTGGTCGAGGCCTTGCCCCGGCTGCATCCCGCGACTACGGCGCTGGCCATGCTGAGCCTGCTGCTGGTGCTTTTTTCCTCCCGCATCCGCGGCCTGGGGCGCGTGCCCGGGCCGCTCACCGCCATGGTGGTGGTGACCATCCTGCAGGCCCTCTTCCGGTTCGAGGGCGTGGCGACGATCGGCAGCGCCTTCGGCGGCATTCCCCAGGGCCTGCCGGCTTTCACGATGCCCACCTTCACCATGGCGCAGATCGTGCAGCTCATGGCACCGGCGTTCACGATCGCCATGCTGGGTGCTATCGAGTCGCTGCTGTCGGCCACGGTGGCCGACGGCATGGCCGGCACCAAGCACGATCCCAACCAGGAACTGGTGGGGCAGGGCCTGGCCAATATCGCGACACCCCTGTTCGGCGGCTTTGCGGCCACCGGCGCGATCGCCCGCACTGCGACCAATATCCGCAACGGGGGCACCAGCCCGCTGGCGGGCATCACTCACACGCTCACGCTGGTGGCCATCCTGCTGTTCCTGGCGCCGCTGGCGTCCAACATCCCGCTGGCCAGCCTGGCCGCCATCCTGTTCGTCGTGGCCTACAACATGAGCGAGATCAAGCATTTTTTCCACATCGTGGCCCGCGCCCCGCGCGCCGACGTGGTGATCCTGCTGGTGACCTTTGCGCTCACCGTGCTGGTCGATCTGGTCGTGGCGGTGAGCATCGGGGTGATCCTGGCCTTCATGCAGTTCCTGCGCCGCATGGCCGACACGGTGGACGTCCAGTCGCTGAATGCCGAGGACCTGAAGCACGACCTGAAGGATCTGGGGCTGGCCGCACTGCCGCGGGACGTGCTGGTCTATGAAATCGACGGCCCCTTCTTTTTTGGTGCCGTCGAGAACTTCGAAAGCGCCCTCAAGCAGACCCATTCCGATCCCCGGGTCCTGATCGTGCGCCTGCACCGCGTGCCCTTCATCGATTCCACCGGCCTGCAGGCGATGGACTTGGTGGTGCAGACGCTGCAGAAGCGCGGGGTGCGCATCATGCTGTGCGAGGCCAACGAGCGGGTGCGCGCCAAGTTATGGAAATACGGCGTGCTGGACCGGCTGCAGCCCGGGGATTATGCCGAGCGCTTATCGGTGCAGTTGGCCAAGGCGATACCGCCCGGCCCCGCCGAACCCGCGTCTGGGGCTGCACCGATGGCCGGTCACTCTTGAGGCGTGGAGGGGGCGGGCGCGAACCGGCCCGTGCGGATGTCATCGGCGATCGGTCCCGCGACCAGCAGGCCCAGCAACATGGCCAGGGGCACGGTGGTGAGGTAACCCCAGAGCTTGAAGCCCAGGGCCCCCAGCACGCCGCCGGCAAAAAAAGCAGCGATCAGCGCGAGGTGGATGCGCAGCTTGCGCCGGTTGGCCACCACCTTGATCGGCACGGGTGAACGGTTGAAGTAGAGCAGCTTGCCTAACTCGATACCTATGTCGGTGACCAGACCCGTCACGTGGGTGGTGCGGATCTCGGCGTTGGAGACCTTGGTGATCACCGCGTTCTGCAGGCCCATGATGTAACAGAGCAGCAGCACGGTCAGCGGCGCGAACAGCTCGGCGTGCAGGTTGATGGCCGCACCGAAGAGGCCGAACACCAGCAGCAGCCCGGTTTCCAGGGCCAGCGGTCGGGCAAAGGCGCTGCGCAGCTGGCGGCGCAAGCCCCAGTTGACCATCAGGGCGGTGGTCATGGCGCCGCCCACGAAGGCGGCGATGGCCGCCAGGCTGGCCGCCACCAGGGCGAACTGGCCCAGCACGAGGTGGTCGGCCACCGATGACAGCAGGCCGGTCACGTGGGATGTGTACTGGCCGATGGCCAGGAAGCCGCCGGCGTTGGTCGCGCCGGCGATGAAGCTCAGGCAGATCCCTAGCCGCAGGTTGGCGAGCGGGGAGCGGTGGACATCGGTCCACCAATGGGGGTGGAATGCAGGCCGGGGGCTGGGCATGTGTCCAGTTTAGCGGCAGCCTCGGAGGGGCTCTTTTTCGCCTGGCGAGATGGAATGTGTTGCCCTATGACCCTTTTGGGGGATAGGCAGATCGGCTACGCCGGCCTACATTGGAGGGGCTGCTGTCACAGCCATCAGGTAAGGGGCACACCGGCAAGGAGTCGGTCGGTGTGCCCTGCAGGTCTTTTTGGGGTGACGAACCCCTGTTACTCCACTCATCAGGCTCCCGGTGAAGCATCTGGCGGATTTCGTGGGCATGACGGGCCATCGCTGGCTGACGTCATGGGCTGTGCTCGTTCTGCTGGCTGCTGCAGCGCTGACCGGCAGCCTGATGCTGCTGGCTCCACCCGGCCTCCCGACCGCGATGGCCGTCGTCCTGGGCCTGGTCTTGATTCTGGGGCTGTTGCTGCTGGGCCGGGCGGTCGTGCGCCATGTGCTCGACGGCGAGTACGAGCGCCAGGCCCTGGAAATGAGCTACCAATGTTTGCAGGAGGCCATCGAGGCCCTGCCTCTGGGGGTGGCGGTTCATGACCAGCACGACCGGCTGGTGCTCTACAACCGATCGGCGGCCGAAATGGCGCCTTACCGCTACGGTGGTGAGCTCATCGGCCAGACCTTCGAAACCATCATCCGCCGCGCACTGGCGCACGGCGCCATCCCCGACGCCCTGGGCCGCGAAGAGGACTGGCTGCGCGAGCGCATGACCGGGCGCGGCAAGCTCAACCGGCCCCTGCTGCGCCCGCGTCCCGATGGGCGCTGGATGCACCTCTACGAAATCAGCACGTCTTCGGGTTGCCTGGTCATGGCGCGGCTGGATGTGACCGAACTGGTGCAGAAGAGCATGGCGCTGGAACGCAGCAACCAGCAACTGGAGCGGCTGTCCGCCACCGACGGCCTGACCGGCCTGGCCAACCGCCGCCAGTTCGACCAGCATCTCTACACCGAGTGGCAGCGCAGCATGCGCAGCCGCCAGCCGATTTCCCTGCTGCTGCTCGACATCGACCACTTCAAGCGCTACAACGACCGTTATGGTCATCTGGCCGGTGACGCCTGCCTGCGTCAGGTGGCTTCCATCCTCTATGACTGCGCGCAACGCTCGGGCGAACTGGTGGCCCGTTACGGCGGCGAGGAGTTTGCGCTGCTGCTGCCGGCCGCTGACGGCGATGTGGCGATGACAGTGGCGCAGCGCTGCATGGACGAGATCGCCCAGGCCCGTATCCCGCACGAGGATTCACCCGTGGCCGAGTACCTGACCTGCAGCATCGGCATAGCCACCGTCGTCGCCACGCAGGACCTGGTGGCCGAGAGCCTGGTGCGCTGCGCTGATGAGGCGCTGTACCGGGTCAAGAGCAGCGGCAGAGCCCACTATATTGTGGCGCCCTGTCCAGCTTGATCTTCAGCGCACCCGCATGCCCGGCTGCGCGCCTGGCCAGGGGTTGAGCACATAGATGCCGGGTTCAGCCTTCTCGTCGGCGTGGCTGGCGGCGAGCACCATGCCTTCCGATACACCGAACTTCATCTTGCGCGGGGCCAGGTTGGCCACCATCACGGTGAGTTTGCCGATCAGGTCTTCGGGCTTGTACATGCTGGCG
>JAGWTL010000201.1 GCA_028869035.1 Burkholderiales bacterium
CCGTGCATGGCCTCGCTGCACAGGAATTCGCGGATGCTGGAGCGCAGCACCGCGCGCCCATCGCCCATGCGCGAATAGGGTGTGCGACCGGCGCCCTTGAGCTGGAGTTCCAGGCCACCCTCCGTCTCCCCGAGCAGCAGGGCGCGGCCGTCGCCGAGCTGGCCGGCCCAGACGCCGAACTGGTGGCCGCTGTAGACCGTGGCCACGCTCTGGCTGCCGGCCAGCGGACGGTTGCCGCTCAAGGCCTGCAGCAGATCCTCCGAATTCACCCAATCCTGCGGCAGGCCGAGCAGCTCGCCCACGGCACGGCTCTGGCCCACCCAGTAGGGCGCGGGCAGGGGCTGCGGGGGCAGGGCGGTGTGGAAGGCCGGGCCGAGCGCGGCGTAGCGATTGACCCAGTGCAAACCGCTGGCCACTGCGGCAGGACTGTCCTGGACAGCTTCGGAGACAAAAGACATGCTGTGATTGTCACGCAGCCGACGATCTCCCGTCCCGATCAGGGACTTACCCTCGGTGGTCGGACCATTTGCTTGCGCCATACTGGCAAAAACGTGCGCACAAGAATAGGAGACCTGCCCATGCTCGGATTGATGCAAAGCCAGCCCCTGCTGATTTCCTCCCTGATCGACTTTGCCGAACGGCACCACGGGGACGGCGAGATCGTCTCGCGCCGCGTCGAAGGCGACATTCACCGTTACCACTGGCGTGACGTGGCGGCCCGCGCCCGCCGTGTGGCCCATGCGCTGGATGCGCTGAAACTGCAGTTCAGCGACCGGGTCGCCACGCTGGCCTGGAATGGTTACCGCCATCTGGAGCTGTATTTCGGCGTCAGCGGCTCGGGGCGTGTGTTGCACACCCTCAATCCGCGCCTGCATCCCGAGCAGATCGCCTGGATCGCCAACCACGCCGAAGACCAGGTGCTGTGCTTCGACATGAGTTTCCTGCCCATCGTCCAGGCCGTGCACGCCAAATGCACCACCGTGAAGCACTGGATCGCCCTGTGCGACGCGGACAAGCTGCCCAAGGACAGCGGCATTCCGAATCTGCAGAGCTACGAGACCTGGATCGGAGCGCAAAACGACACCTACCACTGGCCGGAGTTCGACGAGAACTCGGCCTCCAGCATGTGCTACACCAGCGGCACCACGGGCAACCCCAAGGCGGCGCTCTACAGCCACCGCTCTACCATCCTGCATGCCTACGCGGCCGCGCTGCCCGACGTGATGTGCCTGAGCGCGCGCGACTCTGTGTTGCCGGTCGTGCCCATGTTTCACGTCAACGCCTGGGGCATCCCTTATTCGGCTGCGCTGACGGGCTGCAAGCTGGTCTTCCCGGGGCCGGCGCTGGACGGCAAGTCCATCTATGAGCTGATGGAGGCCGAGCGCGTGAGTTATGCCGCCGGCGTGCCGACCATCTGGCAGATGCTGCTGGGCCACATGAAATCCGGCGGCCTGAAGTTCTCCACGCTCAAGCGTACGGTCATCGGCGGCTCGGCCTGCCCGCCGGCCATGATCGCCGCCTTCCGCGAGGAGTATGGCGTGGAGGTGCTGCATGCCTGGGGCATGACCGAGATGTCGCCCCTGGGCACGCTGTGCACGCTCAAGAACAAGCACCTGACCCTGCCCGAGGCCGAGCAGATGAAGATCCGCCTCAAGCAGGGGCGGGCCATCTTCGGAGTGGACATGAAGATCGTGGACGCCGACGGCCAGGATCTGCCCTGGGACGGCAGGTCCTACGGCGACCTGCTGGTGCGCGGGCCCTGGATCCTGCGCGAGTACTTCAAGGGCGAAGGCGGCAACCCGCTGGTCCAGGATGGCTGGTTCCCCACCGGCGACGTGGCCACCATCGACCCCGACGGCTATATGCAGATCACCGACCGCAGCAAGGACGTGATCAAGTCAGGCGGCGAGTGGATCAGCTCGATCGACGTGGAGAACATCGCCGTGGCGCACCCGGCCGTGGCCATGGCGGCCTGCATCGGCATGCGGCATCCGAAATGGGACGAACGGCCCGTGGTCGTGGTGGTGAAGAAGCCCGGCGCGGAGGTGAGCAAGGAAGAACTGCTCCGGTTCTACGAGGGCAAAACGGCCAAATGGCAGATTCCCGACGACGTGATCTTCGTCGAAGCCATCCCGCTGGGCGCCACTGGCAAGATGCTCAAGACCCGGCTGCGCGAGACGCTCAGGGACTACAAGCTGCCGGGCACGTGAGCGGAATGACCCCGCACCATGTACGGGCGAGGGAGTCGCGAAGGCGATAGTTTTAGGGCAATCCCTAGCGCTGCCCCAGTTGAATTTGGTTACCCTGCAATGGTTTTGTCAACGAGGAGATTTCTAATGAAGTTCACCACGAAACTTGTGACCGCCGCCGCCATGCTGGCTTTTGCCGGTGCAGTCCTTGCCCAGAAGGGCGAAACCGTCAAGATCGCCTTTATCGATCCGCTCTCGGGTCTGATGGGGCCGGTCGGCAGCAACCAGCTCAAGGGCTTCCAGTATTTCGCCGACAAGTTCAACAAGACCAATCCTGCTGGTGTCAAGTTTGAAATTGTCGCCTTTGACAACAAGCTCAGCCCGGCAGAGAGCCTGAACGCGCTGAAGGCGGCTACCGACCAGGGCATCCGCTACATCACGCAGGGGGATGGCTCCTCGGTTGCCGGCGCGCTGATTGATGCCGTGGCCAAGCACAACGAGCGCAACCCGGGCAAGGAGATCATCTTCCTGAACCACTCGGCCATCGACCCTGACTTCACTAACAGCAAGTGCAACTACTGGCACTTCCGCTTCGATGCCGATTCTTCCATGAAGATGGAAGCCCTGACCACCTTCATGAAGGACAAGAAGGACGTCCAGAAGGTCTACCTGCTGAACCAGAACTATTCGCACGGCCACCAGGTGGCCAAGTACGCCAAGGAACTGCTGGCTCAGAAGCGTCCGGACATCAAGATCGTCGGCGAAGACCTGACGCCTCTGGCCCAGGTACGTGACTTCTCCCCCTATGTGGCCAAGATCAAGGCATCGGGCGCCGACACCGTGATCACCGGCAACTGGGGCTCTGACCTGGCCCTGCTGGTCAAGGCGGCCAACGAAGGTGGTTACACCGGCAAGTTCTACACCTACTACACCGGTGTCACCGGCACGCCCACCGCACTGGGCAAGAGCGGTTCCGGGCGCGTGTTCCAGGTGTCCTACAACCACTACAACATGGGGGGTGACATGGGCAAGTGGCAGGCCGAGTACAAGAACAAGTTCAAGGACGACTTTTACACCGGCTCCATCATCCACATCCTGACCGCTCTGGGCCAGTCCATGGCCGCGGCCAAGTCGACAGACCCGGTCAAGGTCGCCAAGGCCCTGGAAGGCCTGAAGTTCAAAAGTTTCAGTGGTGAAGTCGAGATGCGCAAGACCGACCACCAGCTGCAGCAGCCTCTGTACCTGACTGTTTGGCAACCCGTGGACAAGAAATTTACCTACAGCCCGGAAAACACCGGCATGACGCTGGCCCTGGTCAAGGAGTTCCCGGCCTACATCGCCAGCACGCCTACCAGCTGCCAGATGAAGCGTCCCTGAGTTTTCCTGATTGCAGCCAGGCAAGGGGCCCGATTGCTCTGAAAAGGTCGGGCCCTTTTCATGTCTGAAAGGTATGTGATTCGTGCGGGCAGGCCCTATTGAGGCTTTCTAAATCATGACAAGTACATCACATCCGTTCGCCCTGAGCCTGTCGAAGGGCTTCGACAGGCTCAGCCTGAACGGCAAAGTGTCATGAACAAAGAAAAAATCAATAGGTCTGCCATGCAGACACGGAAGGTTGTTTCCTGATGGAGTTCTTCATCATCTCCATGCTCAACGGCTTGAGCTATGGGCTCTTGCTGTTCATGCTCAGCTCGGGGTTGACGCTGATTTTCAGCATGATGGGCGTGCTCAACTTCGCCCATGCCAGCTTCTACATGCTGGGAGCCTACATCGGCTACAGCGTGGCCGGCCTCATCGGTTTCTGGCCTGGACTGGTGGCGGCGCCCCTGATCGTAGGTCTGATGGGTGCGGTGTTCGAGCGCCTGGCCTTGCGCAAGGTCCACAAGTACGGCCACGTGCCGGAACTGCTGATCACCTTCGGCCTGTCCTACATCATTCTCGAACTTGTGCAACTGGTCTGGGGGCGGACGGCGGTGGAGTTCCGACCACCGGAGCTGTTGCATGGCCCGATGTTCACGCTGGTGAACCACGCGGCCGAGGGTATCAGCCTGGTCTGGGGCGGGGCGCCCGCCGGGCTTTGCGAGGTAGCCGCCTGTTCGCCGTTCCCAGCCACGCGCGGCTTCATGATGATGGTGGCGCTGTTCATGCTGGTCTCTTTGTGGCTTATGCTCACGCGCAGCCGCATCGGCATGGTCATACAGGCGGCCCTCACGCATCCGGAGATGGTGGAGGCGCTGGGCCACAATGTGCCGCGTGTTTTCATGCTGGTGTTCGGCGCCGGCGCAGCTTTGGCCGGCCTGGGCGGTGTGATCGGCGGCAGCACCTTCGTCACAGAGCCGGCCATGGCGGCCACGGTTGGATCGGTGATATTCGTGGTGGTGGTGGTCGGCGGCCTGGGCTCGCTTTCGGGGGCCTTCCTGGCCTCGGTGCTGATCGGTGTGATCCAGACCTTCGCAGTGGCCTTCGACTATTCCTTCCTCACGCTGGCGCAACAACTGGGCTGGGAGCTCAGCGCTGCGGCGCGCAACAACTCCGTGCTCAGGCTCACGCTCTCGCAGGTGGCTCCCATCCTGCCCTATCTTTTCCTGGTCCTGATCCTGATCTTCCGGCCCAAGGGCCTGCTCGGAACGCGGGACGAATAAGTCATGGCCAAGCAATATTACGAATTCAAGCCCTACAACGTCGGCCGCTGGATCGTCTGGGGCCTGTTTGCCCTGCTGCTGCTCTTCGCGCCCAGGATGTTTACCAGCAGCCTGTCGGTGACCATGCTCTCGCAGATGGGCATCGCCATCATCGCCTGCCTGTCCTACAACATGCTGCTGGGGCAGGGCGGCATGCTGAGCTTTGGCCACGCGGTCTACTCGGGCCTGGGCTCCTACATGGCCATCCATGCGCTGAACATGGTGAGCAAGGGGACTTTGCCCATCCCCGTGAGCCTGCTGCCCATCATCGGCGGTTTGGCTGGCATGGGTTTTGCCGTGCTCTTCGGCTACGTGACCACTCGCAAGTCCGGCACACCTTTTGCGATGATCACGCTGGGCCTGGCCGAACTGGTGTTCGCCATGTCGCTGATGTTCTCCGAGTTCTTCGGCGGCGAGGCGGGCGTCTCGGGCAACCGGGTTGTGGGCCAGCCTTTCTTCGGCATCAGCTACGGGCCGGGGATCCAGGTCTACTACCTGATCGCGGCCTACACCTTTGTCTGCGTGGCGCTCATGTTCGCCTTCACGCGCACGCCGCTGGGGCGCATCCTCAACGCCGTGCGCGACAACCCGGAGCGGGTGGAGTTCATCGGCTACAGCACCCAGCGGGTGCGCTACCTGGCCTTCATCATCTCTGGTTTCTTCGCCGGCATCGCGGGCGGCCTGGGTGTCATTCTGTTCGAGATCGTCACGGCCGAGGTGGTGAGTGGGGTCCGCTCGGGCGCCTACCTGTTGTTCACCTTTCTGGGTGGCGCCACCTTCTTCTTCGGTCCCATCATCGGGGGTGTGCTGATGGTTCTGGCCTCGGTGCTGCTCTCGGAGATCACCAAGGCCTGGCTGCTGTACCTGGGCCTGATCTTCGTGTTCATGGTGATGTACGCCCCGGGTGGCAT
>JAGWTL010000202.1 GCA_028869035.1 Burkholderiales bacterium
CGGCATGGCCACGTTGTCCAGCGCGCTGAACTCGGGCAGCAGGTGATGGAACTGGTAGACAAAACCCAGATGCCGGTTGCGCAGCCGGCCCTGCACGGTCTGCGTGAGCGTGGAGAAGTCCTGGCCCATGAGCTGCACACGGCCGCTCGTGGGCGCATCGAGCCCGCCCAGCAGGTGCAGCAGCGTGCTCTTGCCCGAACCGGAGGCGCCGACCACGGCCAGGATCTCGCCGGCGTGCACCTGCAGATCCACACCGCGCAGCACGTGCACGTCCAGGCGCCCTTCGGTGTAGCGCTTGTCCAGGCCCTGGGCCTGGAGAACCACGTTGGCAGATGCCCCACTCATACCGCACTCCAAATCACAAAAACCGGGGAACACCGCGGAACCGGCTTTGCCGGGCCGCTGGTGTTGCCCCCTCGTAGGGGGGTGGCGCAGCGACACGCAGTGCGCGCAGCCTGGGGGTTATTCATAACGCAGCGCCTCGGCGGGGTTCACGCGGCTGGCGCGCCAGCTCGGGTAGAGGGTGGCGACAAAGGCCAGCACCAGGGAGATCACGCCGATGGGGACGATGTCGCTGGCCAGGGGTTCGCTGGGCATGCGGCTGATCAGATAAATGTCCTTGGGCAGGAAGCTGGCCTGCAGGAGGCTCTCCAGCGCGGGCACGATGACGTCGATGTTGAAGGCCACGCCCAGGCCCAGCAGCAGGCCGACCAGGGTGCCGATCACGCCCACCGCGGCGCCCTGCACCACGAAGACGCCCATGATGCTGGCCGGACTCGCGCCCAGGGTGCGCAGGATGGCGATGTCGGCGCGTTTGTCGGTCACGGTCATCACCAGCGTGCTCACCAGGTTGAAGGCCGCCACCGCGACGATGAGCGTGAGGATGATGAACATCATGCGTTTTTCGAGCTGCACGGCCGCGAACCAGTTGCGGTTCTGGCGCGTCCAGTCGCGGATCAACAGGTCGCCGCTGAGCGTTCCGGCCAGCTGCGCACCGACCTCACGCGCCTGGTGCAGGTCCCGGAGCTTGAGGCGGATGCCGGTGGGTCCTTCCAGGCGGAAGATGCGTGCGGCGTCTTCCACGTGCAGCATGACCAGGCCGGCGTCGTATTCGTAGTGACCCGAATCGAAGGTGCCCACCACCGTCATCTGCTTGAGGCGCGGCACCACGCCGGCCGGCGTGACCTGGCCGCTGGGCGCCACCAGAGTCACCTTGTCGCCTTCGCGCACGCCGATCTGCCGCGCCAGGTCACGCCCCAGCACGATGCCGAACTCGCCTGGAACGAGCCGCGCCAGCGCGCCGTTCTTCAGGCCGGCGGCCAGATCGGTCACCTCGCCTTCGAGGGCCGGGTCGATGCCGCGCACGATGACGCCCTTCATGTCCTCGCCACGCGCCAGCAGGGCCTGGGTGCCGATGAAAGGCGCGGCGCCGATGACCTGCGGATTGGCCCGGGCCTCGGCCATGGTTTTCGCCACATCGGGCAGGGCCTGGCCGTAGGGCGAAAAAATCTCGATGTGCGAGACCACGCCCAGCATGCGATCCCGCACCTCCTTCTGGAAGCCGTTCATCACGCTGAGCACGATGATGAGCGCGGCCACGCCCAGCGCGATGCCCAGCATGGACACGCCCGAGATGAAGGAGATGAAACCGTTGCGCCGGGTGGCGCGGCCAGCGCGCGTGTAGCGCCAACCCAAGAGCAGTTCGTAGGGGATTTGCATGAGGTAATTTCTTGCTGTCCGGCATTATGAGTGAGGCGCGCGACAATACCCTCCATGCACCTCCTGATCCCCCACGCCCTGAGCGACGACGAGGCCGCACGCGCACCGCTGCGCGCGCTGCAGCTCCCGCAGTTGCAGGACCTGCTGCAGCGCCTGGCGCCGCAGACCCTGCTGCAGTTGCCCGAAGACAGCCCGCTTGGCGCTCATGAACAGTTGCTCGCCGCGGCGCGCGGCCTGGACCCTCAGGCGCCCGCCTGGGCCGCGCTGCGCGCGCACGAGTTGCAGCTGCCCGGCGCCGGCAGCGGGGCCTGGGGTTTCGTGACCCCGGTGCACTGGGAAGTGGGCCAGGCCCGCGTGAGCCTGCGCGACCCGCAGGAGCTGGACCTGCGCGAGGACGAAGCGCGCGCGCTGCTGGCCGCCATGTCGCCCTTCTTTGCCGAGGATGGCCTCACCCTGCACTACGACCAGCCACTGCGCTGGCTGGTCAGGGGCGAGCCGCTGCAAGGTCTGACCGGCGCCGCACCGGAACGCGTGATCGGCCGCAACGTGGCGGCCTGGCTGCCGGCCTCGCCCCTGCTGCGCCGCCTGCAGAACGAAATGCAGATGCTGCTCTACACCCACGCCGTGACCGATGCGCGCTCCGAACGCCGGGCCCTGGCCGTCAACTCCTTCTGGCTCAGTGGGTGCGGCGCGCTGGCTGCGGCGCCTACCCCCACGCAAGACCTGACCGTGCTCGATGCGCTGGTGCAGCCCGCCCAGCGCAGTGACTGGCGTGCCTGGGCACAGGCCTGGCAAACACTGGATGCGCAACTGGCCCCCTTGCAGGCGGCACTGGGCGCGGGCCAGGACGTCACCCTCACACTCTGCGGCGAGCTACAGGCACGCCGTTACACGCCCGCACCCCGCAGCGCCTGGACACGCCTGTTGCAGCGTTTCAGGCCGCAGCAAGCCTCCGACCTACTCGTCGCTCCATGAAAATCGTCACCCGCGACATTCCGCCGCGCGCCGCCTGGGCGCTGGAACAGGCGGGCGTGCATCCGCTGCTCGCTCGCCTCTACGCCGCGCGCGGTGTGTCCAGCAAGGAAGAACTGGACGATACCCTGGCCCGTCTGCTGCCGCCCGCCACACTCAAAGGCGCGGCCGAAGCGGCCGTGCTGCTGGCCGATGCGATCAACCAGAACAAGAAACTCTGCATCGTGGCCGACTATGACTGCGACGGCGCCACGGCCTGCGCCGTGGGCCTGCGCGGCCTGCGCATGCTGGGCGCGCAGAACGTCACTTACCTCGTGCCCGACCGCGTGGTGGACGGCTACGGCCTGACGCCGCCGATCGCGCGCCGCGTCAAGGACAGCGGCGCCGAGGTGCTGATCACCGTGGACAACGGCATTGCCAGCGTCGAAGGCGTGCGCACCGCGAACGAACTGGGCCTGCAGGTGCTGGTGACGGACCACCATCTGCCGGCCACCGCCCCGTCGCCGGGCCGCCCCAAGACGGCGAGCGCCCCCTCGGGGGGCAGCGGGGACGCGCATGCGCCGAGCGTGGGGACCGTCATCCTTCCCGATGCCGAGGTCATCGTGAACCCCAACCAGCCGGGCTGCGGCTTCGAGAGCAAGTCCATCGCCGGGGTGGGCGTGATGTTCTATGTGCTGCTGGCCCTGCGCGCCGAGCTGCGTCAGCGCGGAGCTTTCTCCGCTCGGGCTGAGTCTGTCGAAGCCCCCGCCAGCCCTTCGACAGGCTCAGGGCGAACGGGGAATCTATCGGCTCGAACGATTCCGGAACCCCGCTTGGACACCCTGCTGCCCCTGGTGGCCCTGGGCACGGTGGCCGATGTGGTCAAGCTAGATCCCAACAACCGCCGCCTGGTCGCGCAGGGCCTCAAGCGCGTGCGCGCCGGCGCCCTGCCGCCGGGTCTGGCCGCACTTTTCGAGGTGGCCGGGCGCAAGGCCGCCACCGCCACCACTTTCGATTTCGGTTTTGCCCTGGGCCCGCGCATCAACGCGGCCGGCCGCCTGGCCGACATGACCCTGGGCATCGAATGCCTGCTGACCGACGATGCGGCGCGTGGTGCCGAACTGGCCAAGACCCTGGACGGCATCAACCGCGAGCGCCGCGAGATCGAGGGAGAGATGCGCGAGCAGGCCATGGCCATCGTCGAGTCCATGTTCGACGAATCCGAGGAACCGCCGCCGGCCCTGTGCGTGTTCGACCCCGATTTTCACGAGGGCGTGGTGGGCATCGTGGCCTCGCGCCTGAAGGACAAGCTGCACCGGCCGAGCTTCGTCTTCGCCGCCAGCCAGGCCCCGGGCAAGGAACACGAGCTCAAGGGCTCGGGTCGCTCCATCCCCGGTTTTCATCTGCGCGACGCGCTGGACCTGGTGGCCAAGCGTTACCCCGGTGTGCTGCTGCGCTTTGGCGGCCACGCCATGGCAGCGGGCTGCACCATCGCCGAGGAGCACTTCGACGCCTTCGAGCAGGGCCTGGCCGAAGTGGCGCAGGAATGGCTGGACGCCGCCACGCTGACGCGCCGCCTGGAAACCGACGGCGCCCTGCCCGTGGAATACCGCCGCGCCGACATGGTGGACACGCTGCAGCGCGAGGTCTGGGGTCAGGGTTTTGCGCCGCCCACCTTCAGCGAGGAGGTGGAAGTGCTTTCGCAGCGCCTGGTGGGCGAGAAACACCTGGCGCTCAAACTCAAGCACCAGGGCCAGCCCGTGGACGGCATCTGGTTCGGCCACACCGACCCTTTGCCTGCGCGCGTGCTGCTGGCTTTCCGGCTCGACGCCGACGAGTGGCAGGGCCTGCGCCGCGTACGATTCCTGGTCGAGGGCGCCGAGGTCTGAGCCTGGACGAATCAGGCCACCTCGATGCGATTGCGCCCTTCGTCCTTGGCCTTGTACAGCGCCTTGTCGGCGCGCGCCAGCAGCGCGTCCATACGGTCTTCGTCGGATCGGTTGGTCGCCACGCCGATGCTGACCGTGATGGGCGGCAGGCCATCGCGCGGTTCGGCCACACGGGCCAGGATGCGCTCGGCCACGGTGATGGCCTCTTCCTGGCTGGTCTCCGGGAGCAGCAGCACGAACTCTTCACCCCCGAAGCGCGCCAACTGATCGGGCCGGCGCAGCAGGGACGCGATGCGGCCCACCAGATCGACCAGCACGCGGTCGCCCATCTGGTGACCATGGGTGTCGTTGATGGCCTTGAAGTGGTCGATGTCCAGCAGCAGCAGGGCCATGCTGCGCCCGTGGCGGCGGCAGCGCGCCAGCTCCTGCTCGCAGGCGTCCAGGAACACACGCCGCGTCAGCACATTGGTCAACGCATCGTGCGAGGCCAGGTGCTCGAACTCCGCACGCAGACGGTCGCCGGCCATGAGGATCAGCCCCATGCCCAGGGCCAGCAGCATCAAGGCATTGGAGCCCACGTAAAGAGTCTGCACGCGCGTGGGCGTGAACAGGCCCTCCTCGGCCAGCGGCCTCCAGGCCGAGAAGAAACGCAACAGCAGCACAGCGGCATGCACCACCAGCACGATGGCCGTGAAGCGGGTGGAGAAAGTGGCCGGCCCTTGCCGCCAGATACGCCAGGCCATGGACAGAAGAATGCCGGCCCACACCAGGCAGACCAGGACCAGGCGGGCGTTGTAGTTCGGCTCGACCAGGGCGTACCAGTACAGCGGCGGCGTCATCAGCACCAGCAGCGCGATCCAGAGCGGCCAGGCGGGGCGCCCGCCGAAGAACCGCACGATACCCGCGTGGTAGCAGATCACCCCGGTCAGGATGACCAGGTTGGCCACAACGATGGTCAGGAAATCAGGAAAGACGCCGCGCCCCGCGAACAGCAGCGTGGACAGGAAAACCCAGGCCGGCGCAGCGGCCCACAGGCCCAGGCCGCGGATGCTGCGGGGGTAACTCAGCCTCAGGAAAAACGTCATGAAGGCCAGCAGCAGGCCCATCAGACCGCTCATGAGTACAAGGGAACGCAGGTCGATCGATATCATGCGCGCGCGGCATCAGCCCCGAAAACGAACTGC
>JAGWTL010000203.1 GCA_028869035.1 Burkholderiales bacterium
TGCCGGCAGCGAGGTGGCCTATTTCATGTCCGACGCAGAGTTCGACGCGGCGCAGGAAGCGGTAGCCGAGTCCGGTGTGGAGCAGCGCTGCCGCAAGCCGGCACCGCTCAAGTCCACGGTGGCCGATCTGTTGTGCCATGAAGTCGACCAGGCCGTGCGCCTGCACTGGCAGATCTGCCGGGTGCTGACACAAGCCGCTCCCGCGCCCGGTCCACAGCACATCCTGCCCGAGGCCGGACAACAGCCTTTGCTGCGTCCGCCAGCCGCTCTGGGCTGAGCTTTCCGTTTTCCGTTTTCGACGGGTGGTGTGACCGGCCGGCTCCAGGCCAGGTCGGGCTGCGCCATCCGCATGCTTCGAGGATATTTGATGAAATTGACGACCTTGCGTCCCTGGGTGAGCGGCCTGCTGCTGTGGCCTGCTGCCGGCCTCATGGCGCAAATCGTGGCCCCGCCCACGACACTGCCCGCCGGCACCGCTGCGGTGGCGCCGGCCGGCCCGGCCTACGGCCTGGGCGAACTGGTGAACATCGTGCTCACGCACAACCCCACCTTGCAGATGGCCCGGCGCTCGCGCGAGCAGGCCCAGGCCGGCATACGCACGGCTGGTGCCCTGACCAACCCGCGTCTGGAATTCAGCGACGGCCGCCTGCGTCCCAGCCATGGGGGCAGCAGCGGCAACGTCAGCGCCTGGGGTGTCTCGCAGATGATCGAGAACCCCTGGCTGCGCAGCGCGCGCGTGGACGCGGCCGAGCAGGGCCTGCGCAGCAGCGAAGCCCAGGTGGGCATGACACGCAGCGAGGTGGTGGCCCAGGTGCGACTGCGCGCCTACGAGCTGCTGCTGCGCATCGAAGAGGCGCGCGCCGCGGCCGACGAGCTGCTGCTGCTGGAGCAGACCCGCGAGCGCGTGCGCCTGCGTGTGAGCAGCGGCGAAGCTGCGCGCTACGAAATCATCAAGGCCGAGGCCGAGTTCATCAGCGCGCGCCAGCGCCAGCAAAGCGCCCGGCTGGCGGTGGAGCAGGCGCGCATCCGCCTCAACCAGCTCGCCGCCGGCCAGTTACCCGCAGGCTGGCGCCTGAGCGCCGACCTGGGCGACACCCTGGCGCCCCTGAACCCCAGCCTGCTGCGCGAGCTGATGCTGGCGCACAACCCCGAGCTGCAGGCTCTCGGTGCCGAGCAGGAACGCCAGCAGGCCCGCGTGCGCGAGGCCGGCGCCAGCCGCTGGCCCGGCGTGGAGCTGCGCTACAGCGACACACGTGAGCCCGACAACCGCCAGAACATCGTGGGCGCCAGCATCCAGCTGCCCCTGTTCGACCAGAAGCGCGGCCCGCGCGACGAGGCCCAGGCCGAACAGCTGCGCGCGCGTGCCCGGCTCGATGGCCGCCAGATCGAGCTGCAGCTGCAGCTCGACGCCGCCGTGATGACGCTGGAGATGGCGCGCCTGCGCGTCGAGGCCCTGGGCACCGGCGCCATCCGTGACGCCGAGGCCGCCCTGCGCGTGGCCGAAGCCGCCTACCGTTATGGCGAGCGCGGCATCCTGGACGTGCTGGACGCGCAGCGTGTGCTGCGCACCGTGCGCGCCGACCTGCTGCAGGCGCGTTTCCAGCAGCAGGCCGCCGTCATCGAAATCGATCTCCTGACCGGCCGCGACGCCGCTCAACCCTGAAACGCAGGAATGAAAACCATGAACTACAAGACTTACCGACTGCCGGCCCTGCCCCTGGCGCTGCTGGCCGCCCTGCTGATCACCGGCTGCGGCAAGGGCAAGGACCAGGCCGCCACCGCCACACCCGATGTCGACCCCAACCTGGTGATCGTCAATGCAGAGATGGCGCGCAACTTCAAGCTCGCGCCGCTGGCCCTGCAGGCCCTGGACACCGAGCGCGATGTGCCGGGCCGCATCGAGGCCAATGAACAGCTGGTCACGCGCATCGGCGCCTCGGTCACCGGCCGCGTGACCGAGGTGCTGGCCGAAGTGGGTACGCGCGTGCAGGCGGGCCAGGTGCTGGCCCGCATCACCAGCCCGGAGCTGACCAACGCCCAGTTGACCTATCTGCGCGCGCACTCCGGCACCGCCCAGGCCGAGCGCGCGGTGGAACGCGCCCGTCTGCTGATCCAGGCCGACGTGATCGGCACGGCCGAATTGCAGCGCCGCGAGGCCGAACTGTCCATCGCCCGTGCCGAGTTGCGCGCCGCCACCGATCAGCTGCGTCTGCTGGGCGTGCCCGATGGGCAGATCGATCGCCTGCGCGAGAAGGGGCAGCTCAGCTCCTTTGCCGGCATCACCGCCACCCGTTCGGGTGTGGTGATCGAGCGCAAGGTCAGCCAGGGCCAGGTGGCGCAGCCGGGTGACCCGCTGTTCACCGTGGCCGATCTTTCCAAGGTCTGGGTCGTGGGCGCTTTGCCCGAGCAGGACGCCGCTGCCGTGAAGATGGGGCAGAAGGTCGAGATCAAGGTGCCGGCTCTGGGCGAGCGCCAGTTCAGCGGCCGGGTGGTGTTTGTCAGTGACACGATCTCGCTCGACACGCGCTCCCTGACCGTGCGCACCCAGGTCGACAACGCCGACCGCGCGCTCAAGCCGCAGATGCTGGCCACGCTGCGCATCATCGGCCAGGCGCGCCAGCAACTGGCCCTGCCCGAGGCCGCCGTGGTGCGTGACAACGACCGTGACCATGTTTTTGTGCAGACCGGCCCCGGCCAGTTCCGCCTCACGCCGGTGGAACTTGCGCCTGCCGCGCGCGGGCTGCGTCCGCTGCTCAAGGGCCCGGCCGCCGGCACACCGGTGGTGGTGGAGGGCGCCTTCCATCTGAACAACGAGCGCAAGCGCGCTGAACTGGAGTGACGCGATGCTAGGTTCATTGATCCGCGCCGCGCTCAGCCAGCGGCTGGTGGTGCTCGCCCTGGCCCTGGTGCTCTGCGCCTTCGGCCTGCGCGAGGCCACCCGCCTTTCCGTTGACGCCTTTCCCGACGTCACCAACGTGCAGGTCCAGATCGCCACCGAGGCCACGGGCCGCTCGCCCGAGGAGATCGAGCGTTTTGTCACCGTGCCGCTGGAAATCGCCATGACCGGCCTGCCCGGCATCGTGGAGATGCGTTCGCTCAACAAGAGCGGCCTGTCCATCATCACCCTGGTTTTCACCGAGGCCACCGACGTCTACTTCGCGCGCCAGCTGGTGACGGAGCGTCTGATCGAGATCACGCCGCGCATGCCCGTGGGCATCACCCCGGTGCTGGGCCCCGTGTCCACCGGCCTGGGCGAGGTCTACCAGTACACGCTGGACCACCCGGACGACGGCCAGCGTGCGCTCACGCCGGCCGAGCTGGCCGAGCGGCGCATCGTGCAGGACTGGGTGGTGCGCCCGCTGCTGCGTTCCATTCCCGGCGTGGCCGAGATCAACTCGCAGGGCGGTTATGTGCGCCAGTACCAGGTGCTGGCCAAACCCGATCGCCTGCTGCACCATGACGTGGCCATCGACCAGGTCTTCGAGGCCATCGCCAAGAACAATGCCAACGCCAGCGGCGGCATCCTGCCCCAGCGCTCCGAGCAGTACCTGATCCGCGGCGTGGGCCTGATCCGCACGCTCGATGACATCGCCAACATCGTGGTGCGCGAGAAAAACGGCGTGCCGCTCTACGTGCGTGACATTGCCGAGGTGACCCTGGGCCACGAGGTGCGCCAGGGCGCCATCATCAAGGGTGGTTACACCGAATCGGTCTCGGGCATCGTGCTCATGATGCGCGGCGGCAATGCCAAGCAGATCGTCACCCGCGTCAAGCAGCGCGTGGACGAGATCAACAGCAAGCACATGCTGCCCGGCGGCCTGCAGATCGTGCCCTACTATGACCGCACCGAGCTGGTCGACTCCGCCCTGTGGACCGTGGGCAAGGTGCTGATCGAGGGCATCTTCCTCGTGGTGGTGGTGCTCTTCATCTTCCTGGGTGACGTGCGTTCCAGCCTGATCGTGGTGGCCACACTCGTCATCGCACCGCTGACCACCTTCATCATGATGAACCGCTATGGTATTTCAGCCAACCTGATGTCGCTGGGGGGGCTGGCCATTGCCATCGGCCTCATGGTGGACGCCACCGTGGTGGTGGTGGAAAACGTCTTCCACCGCCTGGGCCAGGCCAAGCCCGGGGCTTCACGCGTGCGCCTGATCCTGGAGGCGACGCAGGAGGTGGCCACGCCCACGGTGTTCGGCATCGTCATCATCATGCTGGTGTTCCTGCCGCTCATGACGTTGCAGGGCATCGAGGGCAAGATGTTCGCGCCCCTGGCGCTGACCATCGTGATCGCCCTGGGTGTGTCCCTGCTGGTCTCGCTGATCCTCTCGCCCGTGCTGTGCTCCTACATCCTCAAGGGCGGCGCCGACCACGACACCAGGGTCATCGCCGTGCTCAAGCGGGCTTACCTCAAGCTGCTGGACCGCGCCCTGGGCAACCAGATGGGCACGCTGGCGGTGGCCATCGTCCTGCTGCTGTTCTCGCTGGCGCTGTTCCCCTTCCTGGGCAAGTCCTTCATGCCGACCATGAAGGAGGGGGCGCTCACGCCGCAGATCAACCGCGTGCCCAGCATCTCGCTGGACGAGTCGATCCGCCTGGAGATGGGCGCCATGAAGGCCATTGCTGAAGTGCCAGGCGTGCGCAGCGTGGTCTCCAAACTGGGCCGTGGTGAGTCGCCGGCCGATCCGGCCGGCCCCAACGAGTCCGACCCCATCGTGCTGCTCGACCCCAGGAGCGATCGCACGCAGGACGAGATCGACGAGGATATACGCCAGCGCCTGTCCTCCATCCCCGGCGTACAGATCGTGTTGTCACAGCCCATTTCCGAGCGGGTAGACGAGATGGTGACGGGCGTGCGCTCGCAACTGGCCGTGAAGATCTTTGGCGACGACCTGGCCGATCTGCGCCGCGTGTCCGAGCAGGTGGCCAAGCTGCTGCGCGGCGTGCCCGGCGCGCGTGACATCCGCATCGAACGCCTTTCGGGCCAGCAGGCCCTGACCATCGACATCGACCGCAAGGCGATCGCGCGTCACGGCATCAACGTGGCCGAGGTGCACAAGCTCATCGAAACCGCCATCGGCGGCAAGGAAGTGAGCCAGCTCTACGAAGGCGAGCGTCGCTTCGGCATCGCCGTGCGTTTCCCGGAAGCGTCGCGCAACACCATCGAGTCCATACGCAACATGCTGCTGCGTGCGCCCGACGGCGCCCTGGTGCCCCTGCACTCGGTGGCCACCATCGAACTGCGTGACGGCCCAGCCCAGATCAGCCGCGAGAGCGCCAAGCGTCGGGTGGTGGTGGGCGCCAACGTCGAAGGGCGTGACCTGGGCGGCTTTGTGCAGGAGGTGGAGCAGCGCATCGCCCGGGAGGTCAAGCTGCCTGAAGGCTTCTATTTCGTCTTCGGCGGCCAGTTCGAGAACATGGAGCGCGCCATGGCCACGCTGACCATCATCGTGCCCATCACCATCGCGGCCATCTTCTTCCTGCTCTTCCTGCTGTTCAACTCGCTCAAGCTGGCTTCGCTCATCATCCTGGTGCTGCCCTTTGCCTCCATTGGCGGCGTGATCGGCCTGGCTGTCACGCGCGAGTACCTCAGTGTGCCGGCCTCGGTGGGCTTCATCGCGCTCTGGGGCATCGCCGTGCTCAACGGCGTGGTGCTGGTGAGCTACATCCGCCGCCTGCGCGAGGACGGCATGGCCGTGATGCAGGCCGTGCGCGAAGGCTGCGTGGCGCGTTTCCG
>JAGWTL010000204.1 GCA_028869035.1 Burkholderiales bacterium
AACTGCGTCAATTCAAGCGGCAAATCTTTTTCCGTCAACATACGGATCACACCCAGTGCGTGCCGGCGCAGGGCAAAGGGATCTTTGTCGCCGGTCGGCAGGTTGCCAATACCAAACATGCCGATCAAGGTCTCCAGCTTGTCCGCCAGAGCCACGACCAAGCCGATCGTATTGCGCGGCAGTTCGTCGCCGGAAAAACGCGGCTTGTAATGGTCTTCAACGGCATCCGCAATCACGTTGCCCCAACCATCGTGACGCGCGTAATAGCCACCCATGATGCCCTGCAGCTCGGGAAACTCGCCAACCATATCGGTCAACAGATCTGTCTTTGCCAACTCCACCGCACGCTGCACATCGGAGACGAGTAGAGAATCGATGTTCATGGCAATCATCTCAGCGATCTTCCTGACACGCTGCATACGATCCCACTGGCTACCCAGCTTGTTGTGATAGACCACCTTCTTAAGGCCATCCACTCGATCCACAAGCTTTTTCTTGCGATCTTGGTCAAAAAAGAACTTGGCGTCGGCCAGGCGCGGACGCACCACGCGCTCATTGCCACCGATCACGGCACTGGGGTCAGCCGGGCTGATGTTGCTGACCACGAGGAACTTGTTCGTGAGCTTGCCCCCGGCATCAAGCAGTGGGAAGTACTTCTGGTTGGCCTTCATCGTGAGGATCAGGCATTCCTGCGGCACGGCCAGGAACTCCTTCTCGAACTCACAGACCAGCACATTGGGGCGCTCGACCAGGGCCGTCACCTCATCGAGCAGGGCCTCGTCCTCGATGGGACGCACACCGCCGCCCACCTTGGCCGCGGCCGCCGTGAGCTGGCGCACGATCTCGGCGCAGCGCTCGGCGAAGGACGCGATCACGGCACCGTCCTCGCGCAGGGCGGCCGCATAGCTGTCGGCATCCTTGACCACGACCACGTCCTTCTTCGCCTCGAAGCGGTGGCCGCGCGTGCTGTTGCCGGCCTTCAGGCCCAGCGCCTTGACGGGCACCACGGTGCTGCCGTGCAGGGCCACCAGGCCATGGGCCGGACGCACGAAGTTCACACTGCTCCAGCCAGGCAGTTCGCAATCGGTCTCGAGCTGGTAGCTCATGACTTTCGGAATCGGCAGCTTGGTGATGGCTTCGTCCAGCGCCTTCTGCAAACCGCTCTCCAGCGTGGCCCCGGTGACCATGCTGTCGTAGAACAGCGCTTCAGCCTTGCCATCGGGCGCACGCTTGAGGCCGGCCACAGCCGACGCATCCGCCCCCAGTGCGCCCAGGCGCTTGAGCAACGCGGGCGTGGCTTGTCCGCTGGCATCCAGGCCCACGCTCACCGGCATGAGCTTTTGCGACACCGCCTTGTCGGCGGCCCGCTCGGCCACTTCGGTGACATGTGCGGCCAGACGACGCGGCGAGGCAAACGGCGTCACCGCCGCGTCGGCCCCGACCAGGCCCTGGGCCTTGAGCTGTTCGAACAGCACACCGGCAAAAGCCTCACCCAACTTCTTGAGCGCCTTGGGCGGCAGCTCTTCGACAAACAGTTCGACGAGAAGGTTGTGGGTCGTCATGGTCTCAGGCTGCCTTCTTCGTCATTTGCTCAACCCACTCGCGCGGCGCCATGGGGAAACCCAGGCGCTCACGGCTCTCGTAATAACTCTGCGCAACAGCGCGCGCCAGGTTGCGGATGCGGCCAATGTAGGCGGCGCGCTCGGTCACCGAGATGGCGCCGCGCGCGTCCAGCAGATTGAAGCTGTGCGCGCACTTGAGTACCTGCTCATAGGCCGGCAGCGCGAGCTGCTGCTCCATCAGGTGCTTGGCCTGCTTCTCATGCGCCGTGAAGGCGGTGAACAGGAAATCGACATCGCTGTGTTCGAAGTTGTAGGCCGACTGTTCTTTTTCGTTCTGCAGGTAGACATCGCCATAACTCAGGGCATCCGTCCATTTGAGGTTGTAGACGTTGTCCGCGCCCTGCAGGTACATGGCCAGACGTTCCAGGCCATAGGTGATCTCGCCGGTGATGGGCTTGCAGTCGATGCCGCCGACCTGCTGGAAGTAGGTGAACTGCGTCACCTCCATGCCGTTGAGCCAGACCTCCCAGCCCAGGCCCCAGGCGCCGAGTGTGGGGTTCTCCCAGTCGTCCTCGACGAAGCGGATGTCGTTCTTCTTCAGGTCAAAGCCCAGGGCTTCGAGCGAACCGAGATAGAGCTCGAGGATGTTGCTCGGTGCGGGCTTGAGCACCACCTGGTACTGGTAGTAGTGCTGCAGGCGGTTGGGGTTCTCGCCGTAGCGGCCGTCCTTGGGCCGGCGGCTGGGCTGCACGTAGGCGGCCTTCCAGGGTTCGGGGCCGAGGGCGCGCAGGAAGGTGGCCGTGTGCGAGGTGCCGGCGCCGACTTCCATGTCATAGGGCTGCAACAGCGCGCAGCCCTGGGCGTCCCAGTAGGACTGCAGTTTCAGGATGATTTGTTGGAAGGTCAACATGTTTGGGTCAGTGCAAGCGCATCCACCCGGCCAGCGAGCGTCGCGCGCCGGGGCGCCGAAGTGGACAGATTTCCGCGTAAGCCCTTGATTTTACGGGGCTTCGGGCCCGTCCCCGGGCTGTGTCAGGCTCTTTTGCGCCAGACAGCCCAGATGAGCCCGGCCAGCCCGGCCAGCCACAGGGGCCACAGGCCCGCGTAGGCCACCCAGCGGGCGTAGAGGGTCAGACCGGCGCGTCCCTCCACCTCGCCCCGCAGCACGCCCCGGGTGTGGCGGGGCAGCTCGGCGATGACCTGGCCGCGGTGGTCGATGATGGCCGTGGCGCCGGTGTTGGTGGCCCGCACGAAGGGACGCTCGAACTCCAGCGCGCGCATGCGTGTGATCTGCAGGTGCTGATCGATCGCCACGGTGTTGCCGAACCAGGCGATGTTGCTGAGGTTGACGAAAACCGTGGGCGCCTGGGCCGGGTCGCGAAAGCGCGCGCCCAGCTCTTCGCCGAACAGGTCCTCGTAGCAGATATTGGGCGCCAGGCGCTGGCCCTGCCAGTCGAAGGTGGGCTGGCCCACATCACCACGCTTGAAATCCCCCAGGGGGATGTTCATCATGGCCGTGAACCATTTGAAGCCGGTCGGGACGAACTCCCCGAAAGGCACCAGATGGTGCTTGTCGTAGCGCCAGGGCGCCTGGCCCGGCGCCAGACCCACCGCTGAATTGCTGTAGCCCTCGCGGTAGCTGCCCAGGGGCAGGCCGATCAGCGCCGCCTGCTGGCCGCCGGCATAACGCTGGCGCAAGGTTTCCCAATACCCCTCGGGCAACTGCTGTGGCAGCAGGGGCAGGGCCGTTTCAGGCGCCACGACCAGGGCCGCATGCTCCTGTTGCAGTTGCTCGCCATACCAGCGCAGGGCCGTGGGTATGCCACTGCCGGGCTGGAATTTTTCGTCCTGCGGGATATTGCCTTGCAGCAGGGCCACGCTCAGGCGGCCGGTAGAGCGGGTCAGCTCGCCGCCTCCCATCTGCAGCATGGAAGGCAGGACCAAAACCGCCAGCACCGCCAGGCGCTGCCAATGGCTGCCTGCTCTTATCTGCGGCAGCGTCATGGCCAGCCAGGCGGCCAGGGCCGAGATGCCGTAGACGCCCAGCCAGGGCGCATAAGCCGCCAGCGGCCCTTCGACATGGGCGTAACCGCTGCCGCCCCAGCCGAAACCGGTGAACCAGAGGCCACGCGCCAGCTCCGCCAGCAGCCAGAGCGCCGCGAACAGCAGGGGCCGCGCCGCGGGGCTGCGCGGGGCGTAACGCTGCTGCAGGGCGCAGGCCGCCGCGTAGTACAGCGCCAGTCCACCCGCCAGGGCCAGCACAGCGAGTACAGCGAGCACAGCGGGCAGGCCGCCATAGGTGTGCATGGAGATGTAGAGCCACCAGAAGCTGCCGCACAGCCAGGCGCAGGCGAAGAGCCAGGCTTGAAGTGCGGATTGCCGCGCGCTGGTGCTGCGCTCCAGACCCGCCACCAGAATTGCCAGCGCCACGATTTGCAGACTGCCGTGGGCCTGGCCCGTCCAGGGATCGGCAATGGAGAGGGCGTGCAGCAGGCCTGCGAGCAGGGGCAGTGCCCATGTTCCCCCTAATCGCTTAAGCATCGGTGCCGGGGGCTGGGGTTTCAGGCGATACCTTGAACCAGGTGACGGAGCCGCCGCGTGTGTGCAGGACGACAAATTTCAGTCCGGCCAGCACATGCTTCTCGCCGCGGCGCGGCACATGGCCCATTTCGTGGGCGATGAGGCCACCGATGGTGTCGAATTGTTCGGCGGCGTCGTTGTCCTGGATGGGGCGTTCGAAGGCTTCGGCCACGCGCGCCACCGATGCGCGACCGCTCACGCGAAAACTCTTGTCGACCAAGCCAAAAATGTCGCCGGCGTCGTCGGAAATGTCGAACTCGTCTTCGATCTCGCCGACGATCTGCTCCAGCACGTCTTCGATGGTGATGAGCCCTGCGATACGGCCGAATTCGTCAATCGCGATGGCCAGGTGGTTGCGGGTGCCACGGAATTCACGCAGCAGATCGTTGAGCCCCTTGCTTTCGGGCACGAAAACGGGCGGGCGCAGCAGGGCGCGGATGTTGAGCTCGGGCGCGCGCTGCAGCTTGAGCAGGTCTTTGGCGAGCAGGATGCCGAGGATGTTTTCGCGCTGACCTTCGTAAACGGGGAAGCGTGAATGGCCGCTGTCGATGACCAGGTGCAGCAATTCGTCAAACGGCGCGTCAATGTCGATCAGATCCATGCGCGTGGCGGGCACCATCACGTCGCCCGCCGTCATTTCCGACATGCGGATCACGCCTTCGAGCATGTCGCGCGAATCGGCGTCGATGACAGCGTTGTCTTGGGCTTCGGCCAGTGTTTCGATCAGCTCGTCTTTGGAGTCTGGGCCGGGGTGCAGAAACTCGGCGAGTTTCTGGAGGATCGTGCGCTTGTCTTCTCGTTCGGACGGACGCGCGGGGGCAGGGTCGGACACTGGGGTGGCACTGGGTGCGGTGATTGCGGAACCCCAAGGATAGCGGATCGCGGTGGCCAGGGGATGACAAGCCGTTGGCGCGCACCTGCCAGACGCGAGAGGGCGGGCGTTGAAGCAAAAACCCGGCACGAGGCCGGGTTTTGCGGAGCGGGGTGCGCTAGAAAGTTTCCCAATCGTCGTCGCCTCCGACGGTGGCTTTCGCTCGCGGGGCGGGCGCGCGCAAAGCGGGAGCCGGGCGGCTGGCGGTGGGCGTTGCGGATCGCTGCGGCGCAGGGCGACTCATCGGCTGAGGGGCGCCGAGATGGGCGCCGCGGGCCGTGGCATGAGCAACAGGCGGGCGCTGGGTGGGCGTCTGAGTCAGGGGCGCGCGCTGGGGGGGCTGGTGGCTCAAAGCCTGACGAGGGCTACCCAACGAGGCGCGTGGTGTCGCCGCCGTTCGACCCATAGGTGGGCGCGCTGGGGGAGGTGGCGGGGCGCTGGGGGCCTGTTCTACGGAGCGGGTGTGCGACAGCTGGAACACGGCAACGGCCTCCACCAGGTCTTGCGCCTGTCCATTGAGGCTGCTGGCGGCTGCGGCCATCTCTTCCACCAGGGCTGCGTTTTGCTGCGTGGCCTGGTCCATTTGCGTGACGGCTTCGCTGATCTGGGCGACGCCCGTGTTTTGCTCTTGGCTGGCCGAGGAGATCTCCGACATGATGCTCGTCACTCGCTGGATGGCGTTGACCACTTCGCTCATGGTCTGTCCGGCCTCGTTGACTTGC
>JAGWTL010000205.1 GCA_028869035.1 Burkholderiales bacterium
TTGCCCTTCAAGCTCATGCTGTTCGTGCTGGCCGATGGCTGGAACCTGTTGATCGGCTCGCTGGCGGCCAGCTTCGTTCCTTAGGAGTAGCGTATGAACGCACAAATGGTCTTGACCATCGGGCAGGAAGCGCTGATCACGATGCTGATGGTGTCAGCTCCGCTGCTGGGGGTGGTGCTGCTGGTGGGCCTGCTGGTCAGCCTGTTCCAGGCCATCACGCAGATCCATGAGGCCACGCTGGCTTTCGTGCCCAAGCTGATCGCGGCCATGGCCGTGTTCGCCTGGGCAGGTCCCTGGATGCTCAACGTCCTGGTCGAGTACATCCGTCGCACCATCGAGGCGATTCCCGGCATCGCGCTCTGATCCGGCCGGGGCCGCGCACATGATCACTTTCAGCGAAGCCCAGATCATGGCCTGGCTCTCGCCATTCCTGTGGCCTTTCCTGCGCGTGCTGGCCGTCTTCACCTCGGCCCCGATCTTCTCCACACGTGCCTTCCCGGTGCGCGCCCGTATCGGCCTGGCCCTGCTGGTTACCGTGGCTTGCCAGGCCACTTTGCCGCCCATGCCGGTGATCGATCTCAACAGCCCGGTGGCGTTTGGGGTCGTGGTGCAGCAGGTGGGCATAGGCCTGGCCATCGGTTTTGTCGTGCGCCTGGTGTTCGCCGCCTTCGAGCTGGCGGGTGAGGTGGTGGGCTTCCAGATGGGTCTGAACTTCGCGGCCTTTTTCGACCCGGCGCTCAACACCCAGGCCAGTGCCGTGGCGCGTTTCTTCGGCTACATGGCCTCGCTGCTCTTTGTGGTGCTCAATGGTCACCTGATGGTGCTGATGGCCGTGACACGCAGCTTCGAGGTGTTCCCGGTGACACAGAATTTCCTGGAGGCCCTGCGCCTGATGCAGCTGTACACCCTGGGCGGTGAGCTGTTTGCCAATGCCCTGTGGATCGCCCTGCCCATGCTGGCCCTGCTGCTGTTCACCAACCTGGCGCTGGGCATCATCTCGCGCGTGGCGCCGCAAATGAACATCTACGCCGTTGGCTTTCCCATCACCCTGAGCGTGGGCCTGGTGGGCATGGCGGCCACCCTGCCCATGCTGGACCGGCCCTTCCAGTCGTTGCTGGAGCGGGCCATCGAGATCTTCACGACGGGTCGTTAGCGCCCTCAGACCAGGCCGTTGCGGATGGCGTAGACGGTGAGTTCGGCGTTGTTCGAGAGCTTGAGCTTTTCCAGCACGCGCGAGCGGTAGACGCTGACCGTCTTGGGGCTGAGCATCAGTTCCTCGGCAATATCGGACAGGCGTTTGCCCGAGGCGATCTTGAGCAGGGTCTGGAGCTCGCGTTCGGACAGTGCATCGTGCAGCGCTTCGCTGGTCGGCGTGGCCAGGTTGTCTACCAGCATCTGGGCCACGCCGGGCGTGACGTACTTGCGGCCCTGGGCAATGGTGCGCACCGCCGCGATCAGGTCGGCCGGGTTGCCGGCCTTGTTCAGATAGCCCTGGGCGCCGGCGCGCAGGCAGCGTATGGCGTACTGGTCTTCAGGAAACATGGACACCACCAGCACCTTCGTGGGTGAGTCCGTCTCGCGCAAGGAGGCCAGCACCTCCAGCCCGCCGCGGCCAGGCAGGTTCAGGTCCAGCACCAGCACGTCACAGGGGGCCGCGCGCAGCAGTTCACGCACTTCCGAATAGCTGCCGGCCTCACCGACAACCTTGATGTCGACCGCTTCGGACAGGGTGTCGCGGATGCCGCGCCGCACCACGGCATGGTCATCACAAAGTATCACTCGAATCATCGCACCTGGCCTTTTGCCTCATTGGTCAAGGGAACCGACAGCGTAATGGATGTGCCCGCGCCGGCGCGGCTGCTCACATCCAGCCAGCCGCCCACGGTGCGCGCCCGCTCCTGCAGCCCCTTGAGCCCGAAGGCCTTGGGCTTGTTGCGCTCCGGCGGCTGGATACCCTGCCCATTGTCGGTGATCTCCAGGGTCAGCACACCTTCGGCATCGGACAGTTCTATCCGCACCTCGCTGCAATGGGCATGCTTGGAGATATTGGTCAGGGCCTCCTGGGCGGTCCGGTAAGCGGTTAGCTGGATGGATTTGGAGATGTCATGCTGCCGCAGGGCGGCGCGCACCAGGGTGCGGATGCTGGTGCGGCGCTCGAACTCGCCGGCCAGCCAGTCCACCGCCGCTTCCAGCCCCTGGTCCAGGATGGCGGGGCGCAGGTTCATCATGATGCGCTGGCTGGCGCCGACAGCGTGTTGCAGCATGCCGGTAGCGGCCTGGACATGGGCCAGGGTATCGGCATCGTCATGGTGGCGGCTGATCCAGGACAGGTCGAACTGGATGGCGGCCAGCGAGCCGCCGATGTCGTCGTGGATCTCGCGCGCAATGGCAGCGCGCTCCTGCTCGATCGACATCTGCAGATGCTCGGCAAAACGTGCCAGACGCTGCTCCGAGGCGGCCAACTCCTCGACAGCGCGTTCGCGTTCGCGTTTGGCCTGCTGCACTTCGATGGCGCGCTGGATCACATGTGCAAGCTTGCCCAGGTCGTCCTTGAGCAGGTAGTCGCTCATGCCCAGCTTGATGGCGTCCACCGCGGCGGTTTCGCCGATGGCGCCCGAGAGCAGGATGAAGGGCGGGGGGTGCGGGACCGTCAGCAGGGCCTGCCATGCGTCCAGGGCGGTGAAGCCGGGCAGGCGGTAGTCGGCCAGCACGGCGTCAAAGCGGCTGTCTTGCAGCTTGCACACGAAGTCGTCCAGATTCTCGACCCGCTCTAGCGTACAGGCCATGCCGGCGCG
This sequence comes from Burkholderiales bacterium, assembly GCA_028869035.1. Classification (GTDB taxonomy): domain Bacteria; phylum Pseudomonadota; class Gammaproteobacteria; order Burkholderiales; family Burkholderiaceae_C; genus Hylemonella. Next base: position 2,796 of record JAGWTL010000205.1, read on the forward strand.
ACGCAGAGTCTGTCGCACGGTCTCGTGATCCAGCTCCGAATCTTCGAGGTGCAGAAGATGGAGGGCGGAGGAGGAGGAGGGGGCTTCTGACTGCATGCGGTTGACAGAGTGTGGTGGAAATCGCCAGCAGCGGGTCGCTGGACCTCGCAGCGGCGGGCCTGAACGTCCCGAAATATTGACGAATTCCCTCCCATTTCCGCGGAATCCTGCTACTCTACATCCTGCAAAATTCTAATGCCGGACCTGATGGAGCGGTGAACCAGCCAGCATCCTGACGTCAGACTGGAGATACCATGCAAGCCCCCAACACCCTGCCTGCGGAGCAGCCCGCCGTGCAACTGCCGGTGATGCTGGTGGCCGAGGTGCAAGACTCCTTGCTGGTGGTCGTGCATGACCTGGCCCGGCTGGACGGGTTGCTGGCACACACCATGGACAACCTGATGCAGCGCTTCACCAAGGCCATCGGCGGCCTGGACAAGCCGGGTGCCAGGGATCTGGCTGCGCTGGATGAAGTGCGCAACCTCCTGCGTTCGGCCGTGACCGAGCTGCAGTTCCAAGACATGGCCTCGCAACTCATCGTACATACTTCCAAGGTGCTGCAAGGTTGTGCCTATCGCCTGGCTGCCGAATCCATGGGGCGCGAAGACGGCGAGGCCGTGCCCTTTGTCGAGGAGGTGCCTGAGCGTCCCAATCCGGTGACGCAGGACGAAATGGATGCCGGCTCGATCGAACTGTTTTGACCATGCACAATCCCAGCCCCAATTTCTCCGGAGCCCAGACATGCCACTGATACTCGCTGTTGACGATTCGCCCTCGATGCGAAAAATGGTCTCATTCACCCTGGCGGGTGCTGGCTACCAGGTGGTGGAGGCCGTCGATGGGCAGGATGCCTATGAAAAGGCGCAGCACCAGACCTTTGACCTGGTGCTGACCGATCAGAACATGCCCCGCCTGGACGGCCTGGGGCTGACGCGCAAGCTGCGCGAGCATCCAAATTTCAAGACCACACCGATTCTGATGCTCACCACCGAGTCGAGCGACCTGATGAAGCAGGCTGGACGCGCCGCCGGCGCCACCGGCTGGCTGGTCAAGCCCTTCGATCCCGCGCGACTGCTCGAGGTCATCAGGAAAGTCATCAAGTAATACGGTCCGCCGGTGCGCAGGCGATATCACGACAGGAGACAGGCATGACCGAGGGACATCAGGACAGTGGCAGCGCCGGCGATTCGCTGGATCTGAGTCAGTTCTATCAGATTTTTTTCGAGGAAGCGGGTGAGAACCTGGACCTCATGGAGCAGATGCTGCTCAATCTGAACCTGGAAACCGCGGACGATGAGGAGCTCAACGGCATCTTCCGTTGCGCGCATTCCGTCAAGGGCGGCGCGGCCACCTTTGGTTTCGCGGACGTAGCTGAGCTGACGCACCAGATGGAGTCCCTGCTGGACAAGCTGCGTCGTCACGAACTGCAGCCCAACCCCATGATGGTGGATGTCCTGCTCGAATCCGCTGATGCCTCGCGGGTGCTGCTCGTGCGTCATCAGACCAGCGATACCAGCGCGCCGCCCTCTAACGCAGACCTGGTGCGCCGCATCAGCGAACTGGCGGCCGGTGGCACGCCGGCCACCGCTGTTGCTGCCCCCGTTCGGGCTCCGGCGGCGGTCCCGGTGGCTGCGGCCTCCGCGCCTGCGTCGGTTGCCGCCAAGGCGGGTTCGCGCCAGCTCGAGATACGCATGGGCCCGCTGGACCGCCTCGATCAGGTCGATGGGATCAAAGACTTGTTCCGAGACATCGTCGGCTTGGGTTCGGTGGCCGAGGTGGCCAGCGACCGCGCTGACACAAGGGTGTTTCACGCCTCGACGTCGTCCAGCAATGAGGACCTGCTGGATCTGTTCGCCTTTCACGTGTCGCGCGAGCAGGTGAGCATGCAGGAGCTGGCCGCAGCAGCGCCGGCCGCCGGGACTTCCTGGACGGACCGGGACGATCCGCCGGCGGGCGCCCCGGTGGCTCCGGCGCCCGGTTTCGGCTTTTTCGAAGGCTCGCCGGGTGTGCCTGCGGGGCATGCAACGGTGTCGGAGCCGGTCGAGGGGGGTGAAGCCAAGCCGGCGGCCGGCAAGGCTGTGGCCAAGCCGGCCGCCAGCCAGGTCACGGCCCAGCCGGAAGCAGCCACCATTCGCGTGGCCATCAACAAGGTCGATCAGCTGATCAATCTGGTGGGCGAACTGGTCATCACCCAGGCCATGCTGGCCCAGAACAGCCGTGCTCTGGATCCGGCCGCCAACCAGCAGTTGCTGGCCGGGCTGGCCGATCTGGACCGCAACACGCGCGACCTGCAGGAATCCGTGATGTCGATCCGGATGATCCCGATGTCCATCGTGTTCAGCCGTTTCCCGCGCATGCTGCGCGATCTCGCCATCAGGCTGGGCAAGAAGGTCGAGTTCGTGACCCAGGGTGAGGCGACCGAACTCGACAAGGGGCTGGTCGAGAAGATCACCGACCCGCTGACGCACCTGGTGCGCAACAGCTGTGACCACGGCATCGAGCTGCCGGCCGATCGTGCTGCGGCAGGCAAGCCCGAGACCGGCACCATCACCCTGTCGGCCGCCCACCAGGGGGGCTCCATCGTGATCGAGGTGCGCGACGATGGCCGTGGTCTGTCGCGCGAGAAGATCCTGACGAAGGCGCGCGAGCGCGGTCTGGACGTTTCCGACCAGATGGCAGATGGTGATGTCTGGCAGCTGATCTTCGCGCCGGGCTTCTCGACGGCCGAAGTCGTGACCGATGTCTCCGGCCGTGGTGTCGGCATGGATGTGGTCAAGAAGAACATCGCGGCGCTCAACGGCACGGTCGAGATCGATTCGTCCGAAGGTTATGGCATGCGGGTCTCGGTCCGCCTGCCGCTGACGCTGGCCATCATGGACGGCATGTCGGTGGG
>JAGWTL010000206.1 GCA_028869035.1 Burkholderiales bacterium
TCGGCAGGCAAGCCGGCAACTTGAGGCCGGAAAAGACGCTCAGGCCTGCAGGGTGCCGCGCAGCAACTCGGGCAGGCGTTCCGCGCCCATGCGGAAACCGCAGGCCTGGGCGTGGCCACCGCCGCCCATGCTTTCGGCCAGGGGGATGCAGTCGAAGCTGCGCTGTGAGCGCAGGCCCACCTTGATGAGGCCGCCCTTGCTGGCGCTCCACATCAAGGCGTAGGTACCGCTTTTCTTGCTCAGCAACTCGCCGACCAGGCTGTGGAACATGCCCGGTGCGTTGACCATCAGACCGGCCTGGCCGTTGAAGCTGACGGGCTCGGCCCCCGCAGCGATGTCCTCGCAGAGCTTGCTGAACTTCTCGTCCATGGCCTGGCCGCGCAGCATGAAGGTCGCCAACTCATCGTCGGACCAGGAGGCGATCTGCGCCCAGCGCTCGAAGTCCATGGCCTCCATGTCGAGCGCGGCGAGAAAACCGGCGCTCTCGGGGTACTTCCAGGCCCAGATATCGCGGTCTTCGATGTAACGCACCAGGGCGGGCAGCGCGCGGTCGGACTGGAAGAACTCCCAGGCCAGGCGCGCGCCGGACTTGCTCATGTCGAAGTGCACCACGCCGCAACGGCAGGCAAAACCCGTGAGCTTCTCGGCCGCGCTCTTGTGGTGGTCCAGCATGACGAGCTTGGCAGCGCGTTGTTCGATGGCCGACATGATCTCGGGCGCGAAGGAGAAGTCCAGGATGTAGACCGCGCGGCCGTCCAGCGCCGGCAGCTCGTCCACGGTCTTCACGTCGCCATGGTCGCAGGGGCGGAACTCGGCGCGGCCTTCGTAATACAGCCAGGCTGCCAGCGCGGCGCCGAAGCCGTCGGCGCAGCGCGCGTGGTAGAGGATGAGCGGCGAGGGATCGTGGCGGTCGGGATGGACCAGCAGTTGCTGGGGCAGCAGGGTTTTCATCGGGCGGGTTTCCTGGAACGGGGGGCAGCCTGGGGTGGCGCGGATTTTTTCGCGACGGGCTTGCTGCGGATATGGCCGGCGCTCTGGAGTTCCTCCTTGCGCAGCTGGCGCTCGGCGTCCAGCTGCCTGCCCTCGGCCAGCCAGCGCGCATATTCCTGCGGCGTCTCCAGCGAGATGCGGCCCAAGGCGCCGGATCGGAAGTCGTGGATCAGCAGCTCGGCGGCCTTCTGCAGGTTCACCTGGTTGCCGGCCTGCAGCGCGCCGCGGTTGCGGCCGATGGCTTCGAGCAATTCCTCGCTCTGCAATGCATCGATTTCTTTGAGCTGGTAACGTGCGGCCAGCTCGGCAGCGTAGTGCGGCTTGAGATAGTCCAGCAATTCGAGCGCCACCTCCTGGTCATCGAAGGCGTTGCGACCCACGGCGCCGCTGGCAGCCAGGTTGTAGCCGCTTTGCGCGACGATGATGCGCGGCCACAGCATGCCCGGTGTGTCGAACAGATAGAAACCGTCTTCGAGCACGATGCGCTGCTCGTTGCGCGTGACGCCGGCCTCGTCGGCCACCTTGGCCGCGCCCTTGCCCACCAGACGGTTGATCAGCGTGGACTTGCCCACATTGGGGATGCCGCAGATCATCACGCGCAGCGGGCGCGCCATGCTCGCGCCACGTGTGGGCGCCAGTTCACGGCAGGGTGCGATCAGCCGCCTGGCGGCGTTGCCGTCGGTGGTGTCCAGGGCGATGGCCCGCGTGCCCTCGCGGCCGTTGTAATGCGCCAGCCAGAGCGCGGTGCGCGTCGGGTCGGCCAGGTCCTGCTTGTTCAGCACCTTGAGGCTGGGGCGTTGGCTGGTGAGCGAGGCCAGCATGGGGTTGGCGCTGGAACCCGGCAGGCGCGCGTCCACCATCTCGATGACCACATCAATGTGCTTGATGCGCTCCTCGATGGTCTTCTTGGTCAGATGCATGTGACCGGGGAACCACTGGACGGCCATGACGGGAGGGTATTCTTTCGTGTTGTAGGCAGGGGAATTGTCGCCGAGACGGCTTGATATCTGGATAGGGAACTGCTTTCGTGGCAGGCCGGGTCTCGCCCCGGCATCGTCACAACAGAGAAGATGCCGCCCGAAAAAAGAAGTGCCACCCGGAGGTGGCTTTGCGCAGTGAGCCGGCGAGACGGTCAGAACACGTCCACCGACCCTGTCCGCGCCACCTCCCCAAACAAACCCTTGCGCACCAGGTCCGGATGGCTGCAGACCTTGTTGCGGCCGATTTTCTGGGCGTAGTCGATGGCCTGCTCAGTGCGTTCCAGCGCGGTGCTGGGCGAGTCATCGGCCAGCACACGGGTGAAACCGGCGCTCACCGTGACCCGACCGACCTGGGGGAAGCTGAACTTCTCGACATTGGCGCGCATGCGCTCATAAGCGCCCAGGGCCAGGGCCTCCTCGGGGCAATGGAACAGCACGGCGAACTGCTCGCCACCGAAGCGGTAGAGCCGGTCGTGTGTGCGGAAGGTGCTGTTCATGATGCGCGCCACCAGCAGCGTGACCTCTTCCATGATCAGGTGGCCGTGCTTGTCGTTGAGCAGGTGGAAGTTGTCGATGGCGATGGTGCCCAGCCAGTAATTGGGCGGCACGCGGTGGCGGCGCTCCTTGCCAGGGGCCGGTTCGTTCTTGGCGTCTTCCAGGATACCGTCCATCTCCTCGAGCACGGCGCTGTAGAAAGTGTCGTCCAGGGACTTGCGGTTGAGCAGGCCGGTCAGCGCATCACGGTCGCTGTAGGCCAGCAAGGTGTACATATTGCAGTAGATGTGATGCAGTTGCTCGATGGTCTGCCGGTCCGCGGGCTCCAGGATACCGGCGGTGTGGACCTCGATCACGCCCTGCTCCGAGTCAGCGCGTGAATCGACAAACAGCGGCAGGTAGTAGATGCGCGGACCCTCGGGCCCGGCCCAGGCCACTTCGATGACCTGGCGCCCGTTCAGGCTGCGCAGCCGGTCATAGGACTCCTCCAGCCTGGGCAGGCTCTGGAAATCGATGCGCAGCGGATCCACCACCTTGCCGCCCCCACGCGCATCCAGCGAGACGAGGTCCAGCCAGCGCTTCTCGTTGTCCTCGACACTGACACGGGAGATCACCACGCGCTGGATCGGCGCCAGGTCGATCAGGGCCTTGGCCAGCGTCAACTCCAGCAGATCACGGTCACGGTGATCGGTCAGCTTGATCAGGTGTTCGGTGAGGGTCGCCATGGTGCGGTCCACTATAGCCGGGAAAGCCCCAGACGTCACCCCCGGTTTCCCGGGAGCGGACGGGGAAGGACATCAGCCCCGGGCAGCCTGGCGCCAGGCTTCCAACGCCGCTGCGCCGTCTTCACGCTGTTCGGCCAGGCGGGCCAGGGCCGCCCAGGCCCGCCGGCGCAGTGTCTCGTCGGCCAGTTGCGTGAGGGACTGGCGCAGGAGCTGCTGGGCCTTGCCCCACAAACTCAGGTGCATGCAGGCCACGCCGGCCAGGTACTGCAGCAGGGCTTCGCGAGGATTGCCCATCTGGGCCGCCTCGATGCGCGCCAGCCACACACCATCGGGCTGGCCCGGGGTCTGGTGAAAACCCCGCTCCAGCACCAGCACCAGGCGCAGGCGCAGTTCCTGCGGCAGTACCGAGCCGGGACGCACCAGTTGCTCCCACACCGGCAGCAGCCACTGCTGCACCAGCGCAAAGTCCCCACCCAGGGCCAGCATGCGCTCGCCGGCCTGCAGGGCCACTTCGGGCATGCGGCGCTCGCTCTCGTCCAGCTGGGTCCAGGCCTTGTGCAGTTGGGCCGGATCGTGGCTGGTGCGCAGCCATTCGGTGACCAGCCCGCGCACGATGCTGCGGCTGGCCGATTCGGAGAAGGCGCGGTGTTTGCCCAGCAGGCGCGCCGTCTCCAGCGCCAGCCGGGACTGGCCCGCCAGGCGCGTGACTTTGAGGCGCAGGCGCAGCGCCAGGGTGCGGCGCGCCACGCCCTGGGGCAGCTCGTCCAGGCGCTGCAGGGCGGCCTGCACGTCGCGGTCATCAAAGGCCCAGCGGGCCACGCGCAGCTGCACGCCTTCGCGCACTTCCTGCTCGTCGCGACGCTTGCCCTGGGTCAGGGCCAGGGCCTGGCGCACGTGTTCGTCACGGCCCGCGCGATCCTGCAAGGCGTGGGCGCACTCGGCGGCCAGCAGATGCAACAGGGCCATGAGCCGCGTGCTTTGCGGCAGGGCCTGCTCGGCGCGCGACAACGATGCCGTCTGGCTCACCACGTTCTCGGCCGCCTTGCGGGCGCGGATGTAGCGCCCCGCCGTCAGATGCGACAGCGCGTCCAGCAGGCCCTGCTGCAGCACACGTTCCTGATGGCGGATACGCCAGCGCCGCGCCTCGCCCGGCAGGGCCAGCAGCAGGGACATGCCGCGCAAGGCCGCATAGAACAGCAGGAAAGCCGCCAGCAGGAGCAGCAGCACCAGATTGAGCGAAAGATCGACGCGGTAAGGCGGCCAGAACAGCGTGACCGTGCCCTGATTGTTGCCGGCGAACAGCGCCACCGCCGCCGCCATGGCGAAAAGGGCCAGAAACCAGAACAGATTGCGCATGGGGTCCGCCTGCTGCCTTCAGCGCCCGGCAGCGGCCGTGGCCAGCGCCGCCAGCGTGTCGTCCACCCGCGGCAATTCAAGCGACTTCATCTGCTCGCGGGTCTGCTGCAACAGGGCCGCGGCCGCGCGCAGGCGACGCGAGTTGGCGTCGAAATATTTCTCCAGGGCCGCAGCCGCCTTGAGCAGGTCGGCCCGGGCCGCTTCGGGCTGGCGCGCCAGCAGGCCCAGGCGGGCGTTTAGAAGGAGCAGCTTGAGGTTCTCGCGCACGAAGAAGGACTGCGCGGGCGTGAGCAGCGCGGCTTCGGGGTGGTCGATGCGACGCACGCGCACCAGACTCCGCATTTCGTCCAGCACCGCTTGCAGGCTGCGTTGCCACCAGGCCTGCAGACCCGCCACGGTCGTGCGCGACGGGGCAGGCGGTTCGTCGACCGCAGCGGGCGGCGCAGGGGCCAGGCCCACCGCATTGACCAGCGGCAATTCGTCGACCAGACGCACCAGCTCATCGAACCGGGCCAGCAGCGTCGGCGTATCGATGTGGGGCGTCGCCTTGATGCGCGCCATGTCGCGCGCCAGCGCGCGCTGCACGGGCGCCAGCCGGGCCTGCGGCACGCGCTGCACGCGTTGTTCGGCGGTGCGCAGCGCCGCCAGCAGGGGTTCCACGCTGCCGGTCAGCTGGGCCTGCTGCTGCGCCAGGCGCAGGGCCGATTCGATGTCCACCACCAGGTTCTCGTCGCGCGAACGAGTCAAGCTCTGCATCAGCTCGTCAAGCTGGCTGCGCTGCAGCGCCACTTCACCCAGGCGCGCTTCCAGCACGGCCTGGCGGGCCGCCAGCTCGCGCTCCTGCTCCTGGGTCTGACGCGCCAGCGTGCGGGCCTCGGCCGCGTTGGCCCCGGCATCGGCGGTCTGGCGGGCCAGCTGGTCCTGCAGGGTCGACAGGCGATCCCACAGCAGGACACTGAGCAGGAGGGCCAGCAGGGCCGCAGCGCCCAGGGCCAGCACCAGGGGACGCGATACCGGGGTCGCCGGCGCAGCTTCGACCGCAGCAGATGGCGCAGACACCACGGGGCCTGCAGGCTCCGTGCTGCCGGTGGCTTGGGGTTCCAGGGGCTCGGGTGTCGTCATTGCATCGATTCTAT
>JAGWTL010000207.1 GCA_028869035.1 Burkholderiales bacterium
CGGCCAACAAGAAGTTCGTGGCCGCCTTCGAGAAGGAATACGGCCGCCTGCCCACGCTCTACGCCTCCCAGGGCTATGACGCGGCGCAGCTGATCGCTGCCGCCGTGCGCGACAGCAAGGGCCAGCTGGACGACAAGGCCGCGGTGCACAAGGCGCTCAAGGCCGCCAAGTTCGAATCCGTGCGCGGCAGCTTCAAGTTCAACAGCAACCAGTTCCCGATCCAGGACTACTACCTGCGTGTCATCACCAGCGACAGCAAGGGCCGCGTGACCAACCGCACCATCGGCACCATCTTCAAGAACCACGCCGACGCCTACGCCGCCCAGTGCAAGATGCCGGCGCTCTGATCTCATTTCCGTTCGCGTTGAGCCTGTCGAAACGCAGTCACCGAGTGCTGGCGCCCGCTGGCTTCGACGAGCTCAGCCCCAACGGTCTGGCTTGTGTCATGGACTTCAACACGCGATGACCGGCATCCTCATCCTGGAGCAGGCCCTGAACGGCCTGCAGTTCGGGCTCATGCTCTTTTTGCTGGCGGCCGGGCTCACCCTGGTCTTCGGCATCATGGACATGATCAACCTGGCCCACGGCTCGCTTTATATGGTGGGGGCCTATCTGGTGGCCTCGGCCACCACGGCCAGCGGCTCCTTCTGGACCGGGCTCGGGGTTGGCATCATCGGTGCGGCCGTCTTCGGTGTGCTGCTGGAGCTTACGGTGCTGTGCCGCCTCTACACGCGGGACCATCTGTCGCAGGTGCTGGGCACCTTCGCCATCCTGCTCATGTGCAACGAGGCCGTGCGTTTCATCTGGGGCTCGCAGCCCGTGATGCTGAGCCCACCGGAGTCCCTGGCCGGCCCGGTGGAACTGTTCAGCGGTTTTTATTACCCGGCCTACCGCCTGCTCATCATCGTCGTGGGCCTGCTCGTGGCCGGGGGCCTGTGGCTGCTGATCACGCGCACGCGTCTGGGCATGCAGCTGCGCGCCGGCGCATCCAACCGAGAGATGGCTCTGGCCATGGGCGTGCCGGTGCGTGCGCTGTTCACGGCGCTCTTCGGCCTGGGAGCGGCCCTGTGCGCCGTGGCCGGCGGCATGCTGGGCCCGCTGCTGGCGGTGCAGGTGGGCATGGGCGAGAGCATCCTGATCCTGGCCTTCGTGGTCATCGTGATCGGTGGTATCGGCTCGGTGCGCGGCGCGCTGCTGGGCGCCTTGCTGGTCGGTGTGGTGGACACGGCGGGCCGCGCGCTGATCCCGCTGCTCTTCGGCGCCGTGCTGGGCCCGTCCGCGGCCGACAACGCCGGTCCGGCCGTGGCCTCCATCCTGATCTACGTGCTGATGGCCGCCGTGCTCTTCTTCAAACCACGCGGTCTCTTTCCTGCCCATGGCTGAAAGACTCCCGCCCTCTACCGTTCGCGTTGAGCCCTTCGACTCGGCTCAGGACAGGCCTGTCGAAACGCAGCGTGTGGCAGGACTTCGACCCTTCGACAAGCTCAGGACAGGCCAGGCTCAGTCCGAACGGTCTGAATCAGCGCGCGGCCTGCTCGACCATGCCCTGGGCTGGCGCTGGGCCTTGCCGCTTTTCGTACTGCTGCTGGCCCTGCCGCTGATCACCCCGCTGATCGGTGGTGACTTCTACCTGGGCCTGGCCGCGCGCATCCTGATCTTCGCCCTGGCGGCCACCAGCCTCAACCTCATCCTGGGTTTCGGTGGTTTGGTGAGCTTCGGCCATGCGGCCTTTGTGGGCGTGGGCGCCTACACGGCCGGTGTGCTGCTGCAGGCCGGTGTGACATCGGCCTGGGTGCTGTGGCCCGCAGCCATGATTGTGGCGGCCTTGTTTGCCGCCGTGATCGGCGCCATCAGCCTGCGCACGCGCGGTGTCTACTTCATCATGATCACGCTGGCCTTCGCGCAGATGCTCTATTACCTGGCCCTCTCCACCAAGGCCTACGGTGGTGACGACGGCCTCTCGCTCTCCGCGCGCGGCACGCTGGGCGCGGGGCTGGACCTGGCCAACGAACGCACCTTCTACTGGACCACGCTGGCCCTGGCCACGCTGGTTTTGCTCTTCGTCTGGCGCCTGCTCAACGCGCGCTTCGGCCACGCCCTGCAGGCCATGCGCGAAAACGAACAACGCATGGAGGCCGTGGGTTTTGCCGTCTACGGTCACAAGCTCACGGCCTTTGTCATCGCCGGTGCGCTGGCTGGCCTGGCAGGGGCATTGCTGGCCAGCCTGGGCGGTTTTGTCAGCCCCTCCACGATGCAGTGGGGCCAGTCCGGCCTGCTCATGGTCATGGTCATCCTGGGCGGTGTGGGGCATCTCTGGGGCGGCGTGATCGGCGCCGCGGTCTTCCTACTGCTGGAAGAGGTGCTGAGCCACTACACCATCTACTGGCAGTTCGTGCTGGGCGCGGTGCTGCTGGCCGTGGTGCTGGCCGCGCCCAACGGGCTCATGAGCCTGTTCCGGCGCAAGGAGCGGGCATGACACAGGCGTTGCTTGAAGTCCGCGGCCTCGTGAAACGCTACGGCGGTCTCGTGGCCACCGATCGACTCGACCTGAGCGTGCGTGCCGGTGAGATCCACGCGCTGATCGGCCCCAATGGCGCGGGCAAGACCACGCTGATCCAGCAGCTCTCGGGCGCGCTGACGCCCGACGCGGGAGGCATTGTCTTCGACGGCGCGGATGTGACCGCGCTGTCCATGCACGAGCGTGTGCGCCGTGGCCTGGCGCGGTCTTACCAGATCACCAGCATCTTCACACGCCTCTCGGTGCTCGACAACGTGGCCCTGGCCCTGCAGGCGCGCAGCGGCGGCAGCCTGCGTTTCTGGGCTGCGGCGCGCGCCGAGGCGCAACGTTATGAACAGGCTGCGGCCCTGCTGGGCCGCGTGGGCCTGGGTGAACGCTTGGCGCAGACCGCAGGCGCGCTCTCGCACGGCGAGCAGCGTCAGCTGGAGGTGGGCATAGCCTTGGCCACCGGCGCCAGGTTGCTGCTGCTGGACGAGCCCATGGCAGGCATGGGCCCCGAGGAATCCGAGCGCATGGTGGCCCTGCTGCAGGGCCTGCGTGGTGAGCTGACCCTGTTGCTGGTTGAGCACGATATGGATGCCGTGTTCCGCCTGGCCGACACCCTCTCGGTGCTGGTGGCCGGCCGCATCATCGCCAGCGGGGCGCCCGCCCTCATCCGTGCCGATGCCGAGGTGCGGCGCGCCTACCTGGGTGACGACATCGAGGAGGGCGCCTGATGCTGCTCCCGGCACCGACACCGATGGCCATGCCCGTGGCGCGCGCCGTACGCTCCTGGTGGCGTTTCCATCCCCTGACCCTGTGCATCGGCCTCCTGCTGCAACTGCACCTGGGCTATCTCCTGTGTGTGGACCAGCTCAACCCGGCGCCCGAACCCGAACAACTGGTGCAGATCCCGGTCGAGGTGCTGCGGGTGCAGGACCGCGTGCCGCATCTGCGGGTGCGGCTGGCCGACGAAACGCAGCAGGCCATGGAGTTCCCGGTATCGGCAGCCCTGCTCGCGACCGCGCGCACGCCGCTGGACGAAGCAGGGGAGCGGGACAGCCTGCCGGGCTGCATGGGTTATGTGCTGGGCGTGCCGGTGCGCTGGGTGCGCGACGAGCGTTTCCGCATCTGGGAGCTGCACTGCGGTCCCGTGCACCGGGTCTATGCCGAATTCAAGGCCGGTTTTGAGGCGGCGGCCAGGGATGCGCAGCGGGCCATGGAGTGGCACGGTGCGGTCATCCTGCTGCTGACGATCGTGGTCCTGGTGCTGGAGCACCGTGCCCTGCGGCGCAGGGGGCTGGCATGAGCGTGCTGCTTGAGGTCGAGGACCTGCAGACCGCCTACGGTCCTGGTCAGGTGCTGTTCGGCATCAGCCTGCGCGTGGAGGCTGGCGAGGTGGCCACGCTGCTGGGCCGCAATGGCATGGGCAAGACCACCACGGTGCGGTCCATCCTCGGGCTCACACCGCCGCGCACAGGGGTGGTGCGCTTCCTCGGTGAACGCATCGATGGCTGGAGTCCGGACCGCATCGCGCGCATGGGCCTGGCCCTGGTGCCCGAGGGCCGGCAGATCTTCCCCAACCTCACGGTGGAAGAAAACCTGCTGGCCTTCGCGGCCAACCGCCGCGCTGCCGCCCAGCCCTGGACGCTGGAGCGGGTCTACGAACTCTTTCCCGCCTTGCTGGAACGTCGCCGCCACATGGGCAAGCAGCTCTCGGGCGGCGAGCAGCAGATGCTGGCCATCGGCCGCGCGCTCATGACCAACCCACAACTGCTGATCCTGGACGAGGCCAGCGAGGGCCTGGCCCCGCTGATCCGCGAGCAGATCTGGGCCTGCCTGGCCAGTCTGCGCGCGCAGGGTCAGAGCATCCTGGTGATCGACAAATACGTGCAGCGACTCATCCAATTGGCTGATCGTCACACGATCATCGAGCGCGGCCGCGTGGTCTGGGCGGGTTCTTCGGCCGAGCTGGCCGCCGAGCCCGGCCTCTGGCATCGTTATCTGGGTGTCTGACGGTTTTCTCTTTACGTATCGGTAGTCCCCTCTTCACCTGGGGAAAACACTGATGTGGCCTAATTCTTGCGAATCAAGCACCAGTCTTGATGCACAGGAAACCCGCCATGTCCCGCTCCCCTCATGCCCATGCAAGCCCGGCCCCGCGCCGGCTGGGGCTCGTGCAGGCGCTGGCTTTCCTGTGGCTGCTCGCGGCTTTGCTCGGTGCCTGGAACCAGGCCCAGGCCAGCGTTGCCGGCAGCGAGGTGGCCTATTTCATGTCCGACGCAGAGTTCGACGCGGCGCAGGAAACTGCCGCCGAGTCCGGTGTGGAGCAGGGCTGCCGCAAGCCGGTAACGTTCCAGCCCACGCCCACCGACCTGCTGTGCCATGAAGTCGACCAGGCCGTGCCCCCGCACTGGCAGATCGACCGGACGCTGAGACAAGCCGCTCCGGTACCTGGTCCACAGCACATCCTGCCCGAGGCCGGACAGCAGCCCCTGCTGCGTCCGCCAGCCGCGCTGGGCTGAAGCTTTTTCCGTTTTCCGTTTTCGAGGAAGGTGCGACCGGCCGGCGACAGGCCTGGGTCGGGCTGCGTCTTCCGCATGCTTCGAGGATATTTGATGAACTTGACGACCTTGCGTCCCTGGCTGGGCGGCCTGCTCCTGTGGCCCGCCGCCGGGCTCATGGCGCAAACCGCCCCGCCCACGACGCCCCCCGCCAGCACCACGGCCGCCGCCGTCCCTGCGGGCCCGGCCTATGGCCTGGGTGAGCTGGTGAGCATCGTGCTCACGCACAACCCCACCCTGCAGATGGCCCAGCGTTCGCGCGAGCAGGCCCAGGCCGGCATCCGTACGGCCGGCGCGCTGCCCAACCCGCGCCTGGAATTCAGCGACGGCCGCCTGCGCCCCAGCAACGGCAGCAGCAGTGGCAACGTGAGCGCCTGGGGCGTCTCGCAGATGATCGAGAACCCCTGGCTGCGCAGTGCGCGCGTGGAAGCGGCCGAGCAGGGCCTGCGCAGCAGCGAGGCCCAGGTGGGCATGACACGCAGCGAGGTGGTGGGCCAGGTGCGCGTGCGCGCCTACGAGCTGCTGCTGCGCATCGAGGAAGCGCGTGCGGCGGCCGACGAGCTGACCCTGCTGGAGCAGACGCGCGAACGCGTGCGCGTGCGCGTGGACAGCGGCGAGGC
>JAGWTL010000208.1 GCA_028869035.1 Burkholderiales bacterium
CGCTTCGCCAAGCTCATGCCGGGCATCGAGGTCGCGCTGAACATCGACAACCGCGAGAACATCCTGGGCATGCTCTCGCGCAACGAGCTCGATCTGGTGATCATGGGCCGCGCCCCTGCCAACCTGGACTGCGAAGCCACGCCCTTTGCCAGCAACCCGCTGGGCATCATTGCGCCACCGGATCACCCGCTGGTGCGCCGCAAGCGCATGGCCTTCGACATGGTGAAGGACTACCCCTTTGTCGTGCGCGAGCAGGGCTCGGGCACGCGCGCGGCGATGGAGCGCCTGTTCCAGCAGTACGAGATCCCGATCAAGCTGGCCATGGAAATGCCCAGCAACGAGACGATCAAGCAGGCCGTCATGGCCGGCATGGGCCTGGCCTTCCTGTCGCTGCGCACAGTGCGCCACGAACTGGCCGCTGGCCACATCGCCTTGCTGGACATCAGCGGCATGCCCATCGTGGGCAAGTGGTACGTCACCCACCTGAGCCAGAAGAAGCTCTCGCCCGCGGCGCAGGCTTTCAAGAAGTTCCTGATCGAGCAGGCGGAGCCGCTGATCGACTCCTGGGCCTGAGCCCGGGCGTCAGCCCCTCAGGCGGCTTCCTGCAGGCGCTGCGGCGCCCGCAGGTGGTAGATGCGGCCGTGCTTGTCCAGCGGCTCCAGCACCTCTTCACGGACCAGCCGGCTGACTTCCCGGCTCACCGTCTCGAGCTTGAGATCCAGCATGGCGCCCATGTCGTCGCGCGCAAACAGCGTGACGGTGCGGCCGTCAGCCGGATGCCGCATCTTGAGGATGAAGTTGGAGACGCGCTGGCGCGCGGTGCCGAAGTTCAGGTCCGCCAGCCAGTCATCGGCATCCTTGAGCGCCTGCTGCCACTTCTGCATCAGGCGCATGTGCAGGCGCGGACTGCTGGCCCCCAGGGTGTGAATCACCTCCAGCGGGATGCGGCACACCGCGATCTCCGTCAGCGCCACCGCGTCGCAATCGTAGTGTCCCGAGCCCAGTGCCTCCAGCCCCGCCACATCGCCCGGGCGCAGCACGCGCACGATGCGTTGGCGGCCATCGGCCGTCACGCGCACCAGCTTGATCATGCCGCGGCGCAAGGTGAAGATGCCCTTGGCCCGTGTGCCGCTGTCGTAGAGCGCGCCGCCTTGCGCAAACTCGAGGTCATCGATCGGCGCGTGGATCATGCCGAAGTCCTGCTCGTTCAGGTCGGCGAACAGCACCATGTCGCGGATGCCGCAGCTGCGGCAATCGGAGGTGCCGCGCCAGGCGGATTCGGTCTTGATCGGAATCATGGCTGCATCGTGGAAGGGGTCGCCTCAGGATACCCCCAAGTGTATAGTGGGCCTTCCCATCCCGTCAGGATCGCCGCCAGAACCCGACACCGCATGTGCGAACTGCTTGCCATCTCCAGCCGGCAGGCCACCCGCCTGAGCTTCTCGCTCACGGCGCTGGCCGGACACAGCACGCCCGGCCACAGCGCGCGCGACGGCTGGGGTGTGGCCTGGTACGAAGACCGCAAGGCGGTGCTGCACCGTGAAACCGGGCCGGCCAGCGACAGCCCCCTGGCCACGCAGC
The DNA here is from genome assembly GCA_028869035.1 of Burkholderiales bacterium. Classification (GTDB taxonomy): domain Bacteria; phylum Pseudomonadota; class Gammaproteobacteria; order Burkholderiales; family Burkholderiaceae_C; genus Hylemonella. The sequence continues at coordinate 1,582 of JAGWTL010000208.1, forward strand.
TCGCCAGCGCAGGGCCGCCCACCACACTGGCCATCTCGCACATCCGTCATGCCACGCGTGGCGAGCGCACGCTGGCCAACACCCAGCCCTTCGTGCGCGAACTCGGCGGTCGCAGCCATGTCTTTGCCCACAATGGCGATCTGCCCGGCCTGGCCGCTGATCCGCGCTACACCCCCGGACGGTTCCAACCGGTCGGCGACACCGACTCCGAACATGCTTTTTGCGCCCTGCTGGCGCGTCTGGCACCGCTGTGGCGGGAAGGCACGCCTGGACTGCAGGAACGGCTCGATGCCGTCGCAGGCCTGGCGGCCGAGCTGCATGCCTACGGACCGGCCAATTTCCTCTATACCGATGGTGAGGTCTTGTTTGCCCACGGCCACCGCCGCATCCAGGCCGACGGGCGCATCGCGCCGCCAGGCCTGCACTGGCTGCAGCGCAGCTGCGCACAGGAGAGCGAGCCGCTGCAGGCCGACGGCGTCTGCGTGGGCTGCGGTTACCAGCAGGTGCTGCTGCTGGCCAGCGTGCCGCTGAGCAAGGAACCCTGGCAGGCGCTGGCCGAGGGCGAAACCGTGGCCGTGCGCGGTGGCGTACTGCTGGCGCGCCACCGGGCCTGAGGGCTCGCCCCGATGGCGCCGCTCTGCCCAGGCGCTAAGATCATCGGCATGAATCCGCAACGCAGACACCTGGTCGCCGGCAGCGCGCTCTTCGCCGGCACCCTGATCCTGGGCCGGTCCGCACTGGCGCAGGCCGCCGCAGCTGCGCCCTCCTCGCCCGGGATCGAGGCCAAGGCCGGTCCCCTGCCCGAACCGGGAACGTCATTGCGCCTGCCCGAGGTCCCGCTGCTCGACGGCACGGTGTTCCGCCCGGCCCAGGCCGAAGGCCGGGTGCTGGCCATCTACTGGTGGGCCAGCACCTGCCCCTTCTGCGCGCTGCAAAGCCCCGAGATGCAGAAACTCTGGGACTCACAGCGAGCCCTGGGTGGCAAGGGTCTGCAGCTGCTCACCCTGTCCATCGACCGCAAGCCCGAAGACGCGCTGGCCTATCTGAAAAAAAAGGGCTACACCTTCCCCGTGGGCTTCGTCACCCCGGCGATCCATCGTGTCTTGCCCAAACCCAAGGGCCTGCCCATCACCCTGGTCCGCGGGCGCGACGGCCGGCTGCTGCAGGCCGAAAAAGGCCAGCTCTTCCCGGAAGACGTGGAACTGCTGGCGCGCTGGGCCGCCTGAAATCCGGCAATAACAAAGGGCAGACACCATGGGTGCATCACTGGACGGCAAGCTGGTCGTCGCCATTTCCTCGCGGGCCCTGTTCGACTTCGAGGAGGAGAACAAGGTCTTCGAGCATGGCCACGGTCCGCACAAGGACCGCGCCTACATGAAGCTCCAGCTGGACAAGCTGGACGAGCCGGCCAAACCCGGCGTGGCCTTCTCCATGGTCAGGAAGCTGCTGGCCTTCAACGACCAGGAGGCGCAGCGTGTGGAGGTGGTCATCCTCTCGCGCAACGACCCGGTCTCGGGCATGCGCGTTTTCCGCTCGGCCCAGCACTACGGCCTGCCCATCGAGCGCGGCAGCTTCACGCGGGGCCAGTCGCCCTGGCGCTACCTCAAACCCCTGCACGCCAACCTCTTCCTCTCGGCCAACCCCGAGGACGTGCGCGCCGCCCTGGGCCAGGGTTTCCCCGCCGCCACCGTGGCCACGCATTCGGTGCGCGCCCAGGACAAGCACCCGAACGAGGTGCGCATCGCCTTCGACGGCGACGCCGTGCTCTTCAGCGACGAGGCCGAGCGCGTGTTCCAGGCCGAAGGCCTGAGTGCCTTCCAGCAGCACGAACGCGACAAGGCCCACCAGCCTTTGCTGGCCGGCCCCTTCAAGCCCCTGCTGGCCGCGCTGCACCGCCTGCAGCAGGAAGGCACGCCCACCATGCGCATCCGAACCGCTCTGGTCACGGCGCGCAGCGCGCCCGCGCATGAACGCGCCATCCGCACCCTGATGGACTGGCATATCGAGGTGGACGAGGCCATGTTCCTGGGCGGCCTGCCCAAGGGCGAGTTCCTGCGCGAGTTCGAACCCGACTTTTTCTTTGACGACCAGACCGGCCACATCGAATCCGCTGCGCGCCACGTGCCCTCGGGCCATGTGGACAGCGGCGTCTCCAACCACTGACCGTCCCCGGTCTTCCAGCGAGAGCTCCCCATGTCCCTGCTCAAGAAAGCGGCCGACTTCAAGGCCTTCCTCGTGCGCGCCTGGACCCTGTCCCTGCCCTACTTCAGGTCGGAAGAAAAATGGAAGGCCCGCGCCCTGCTGGCCTCCATCGTCGTGCTCAACCTGGCCTTCGTCTACACACTGGTGCTGTTCAACGAATGGAACCGCTTCTTCTACGACGCGCTGCAAGAGAAGAACTACCCGGTCTTCATTGAGCAGATGATGCGCTACACCGTGCTGGCCCTGATCTACATCGCCATCGCGGTCTACCGTTTCTACCTGACCCAGCAGCTGGAGATGCGCTGGCGCGCCTGGATGACGCGCCACTACCTGCAGCGCTGGCTGGACCACCAGGTCTATTACCACCTGGAGCTCACGCGCTACGCCTCCTTGTCGCCTGACCAGTCACCCGACAACCCGGACCAGCGCATACAGGAAGATCTCCAGCTCTTCACCAGCAGCACGGTGAGCCTGAGCATGGGCCTGCTCAATGCCCTGGTCACTTTCGTGAGTTTTGTCGGCATCCTTTGGACCCTCAGCGGCGAGTTCACCTTCAGCTGGAACGGCAGCGAATTCGCCATTCCCGGCTTCATGCTCTGGGTGGCCATCCTCTACTGCGCCGCGGGCACCGTGCTCACGCACTATGTGGGCCGCCGCCTGATCCCGCTGAACTACGAGCAGCAACGCCGCGAAGCCGACTTCCGCCACAACCTGGTGCGCGTGCGCGAGTACAGCGAAGCCATCGCGCTGGACCGCGGCGAGACCGTGGAGTACATGCAGCTGAACCTGCGCTTCGGCCACGTGCTCGCCAACTACCTGCAGCTGATCGACGCGCAAAAGCGCCTCACCATGTTCACGGCCACCTTCAGCCAGGCTTCCACTGTCTTCCCCTTCCTCGTGGCCGCGCCGCGCTTCTTCAGTGGCGCCATCCAGCTCGGCACGGTGATGCAGATCGCCTCGGCCTTCAACCGCGTGCAGGATTCTTTGTCCTGGTTCATCGACAACTACGACAGCCTGGCCGCCTGGCGCGCCACCACCGACCGGCTCACGCATTTCGATACCGCGATCCAGAAGGCCAGCCAGGCCGCAACGCTGCAGCACGAAATCAGCACCGATGCCGGCCTGAAAGTGCAAGACCTGGCGCTGGACCTGCCCACCGGCAGCCGCCTGCTCGCGCACACCGCGCTGCAGGTTCGGCCGGGCGACAGCATCCTGCTCAGCGGTCCCTCGGGCAGCGGCAAGTCCACCCTGTTCCGCGCCCTGGCCGGCATATGGCCCCTGGCTTCGGGCCGGGTGGCCATGCCACCCTCGCCCATGTTCATACCGCAGCGGCCCTACTTCCCCAACGCCAGCCTGCGCGACGCGTTGGCCTATCCGGAATCCGCCGAGAAGTACGACGATGCCACGCTGCAGCAGGCCCTGCACGACGCCCTGCTGCCGCACTTGGCCGACCAGCTGGACGAAGTGGCTGCCTGGGGCCAGAAGCTCTCGGGCGGCGAACAGCAGCGCCTGGCCCTGGCACGCGTGTTCCTCAAGAAACCGGCCTGGGTTTTTGCCGACGAAGCCACCAGCGCGCTCGACGAAGAGGCCGAGAAGACGCTCTACCGAAAGCTGATCGAGATGGTGAAGTCGGGCAACGGCGCTATTGTTTCGATAGCTCATCGGCACAGCGTGGCGTCCTACCACAACCACAGCTGGACGCTCGAAAAGCGCAGCGATGAAACTCTGGCGCTGTTTGAGCTGAAGCCGGCCTATTGATGTTTTCTTTATTCATGACACCTGCCGTTCAGGCTGAGCCTGTCGAAGCCCTTCGACAGGCTCAGGGCGAGCGGATGTGAGGTGCTTGTCATGATTTATGAAAGCCTCAATAG
>JAGWTL010000209.1 GCA_028869035.1 Burkholderiales bacterium
TTGACTGCCCTGGCCAGCCTGGAGCGCATGGCCGACAAGTCGGCGCAGAACATCGTCGACGCGCTGGAACAGTCCAAACAGACCACCTTGCCGCGCTTCCTCTACGGCTTAGGGATACGCCATGTGGGCGAGGCCACGGCCAAGGCGCTGGCGCGCCACTTCGGCAAACTGGACGCGATCCTGGATGCGTCCGAAGACCAGTTGCTCCAGGTGCCCGACGTGGGCCCCGTGGTGGCGCAGAGCATCCACACCTTCTTCCAACAGGCGCACAACCGTGAGGTGGTGGAGCAGCTGCGTGCCTGCGGCCTGCGCTGGGAAGAGGGCGAGCCCAGCCCGGCCGCCCGGTTGCCCCTGGCCGGCAAGACCTTTGTGCTGACCGGAACTTTGCCCACACTGAGCCGCGAGCAGGCCAAGGAAATGCTGGAAGCCGCCGGTGCCAAGGTGGCGGGCTCGGTCAGCAAGAAGACCGACTACGTGGTGGCGGGTGCAGAAGCGGGCAGCAAGCTGGACAAGGCGCGCGAGCTTGGCGTGGCCGTGCTCGATGAAGCAGGGCTGCAGGCCTTGCTGGGTACGGCCGCCGGCTGAAGCCCTCAGTCCGGCGTGGCAACCGGATCGTTCGCGAAACGCTCCGGCCGCCGCCATAGCCAGACGGCCACGCTGGTCATGCAGGCAATCGCCGCCCAGGCCACCCAGCGCGGGTGCGAGCTCCACAGCAGGTACAGGCCCGAAGCCGATATGACGATCGTCGCCATCCACTTGGGGCGGCGTCGCACCACGCCACCGCGGCGCCAGTCGCGGATCATGGGGCCGAAGGCCGTGTGATTCTCCAGCCAGGCCAGCAGGCGCGGCGAGCTGCGGGCCGCGGCCCAGGCTGCGAGCAGGATGAAGGGCGTGGTGGGCAGCAGGGGCAGAAAGATGCCGATCACACCCAGCAGCAGGCTCAGCAGGGCCAGGCCCAGGTAGAACCAGCGGATCAGGGGCGGGCGGCGGGGGACGGGAGGGGGTGGCAAGGGCATGCAGCCATTGTGCCGTGGCCTTATGCTTGTGGCTTCCCTATCGCGTCTCCAACCATGACTGTTCGTGAAATCCTCAAAATGGGCGACCCGCGCCTGCTGCGTGTAGCCCAGCCGGTGACCGGCTTCGACAGCGACGCACTGCACTTGCTGATCACCGATCTGCTGGACACCATGGTGGCCGCCAACGGCGCGGGCCTGGCGGCGCCGCAGATCGGCGTGGACCTGCAGGTGGTGATCTTCGGCAGCGGAGAGTTCAACCCGCGTTACCCCGATGCACCCGTGGTGCCGCGCACTGTGCTGTGCAATCCGGTGATCACGCCCTTGGGAGATGAGGAGCAACTGGGCTGGGAGGGCTGTCTCTCGGTGCCGGGTCTGCGCGGCGTAGTGCCACGCTGGCAGCGCATCCGCTACACCGGCTTGGATCCGTATGGCGACGCGGTGGACCGCACGGTGGACGGCTTCCACGCCCGTGTGGTGCAGCACGAGTGTGACCACCTGATCGGCAAGCTCTACCCCATGCGGGTACGCGACTTCGCGCAGTTCGGCTACACCGAGGTGCTGTTCCCGGGACTGGACGCCAGCGCGGACGACTGAGCATGAAGCCCGCTGCGCGGGCATGACTTCGCGCAGAAGACGCATGGATGACGCGGGCGAAGTCCGCATGACTGGCGTCATTCCGTCATCGCTGCTGCGCAGCAGCGAGGTCATGCGCTCGCAGAGCGCGTCATCAAGAGCCCAGCACGTCCAGCAGCTCGGTTTCGATGGCGATCTGGGCGCGGTTGTTCTGCAGCTCGGGGCCGTCGACGAGGAAGACGTCGTCCACGCGCTCGCCCAGGGTGTTGACTTTGGCCAGCTGCAGATTGATGCGGTGGCGGGCCAATACGCGCGCCACCCTGTAGAGCAGGCCGGCCTGGTCGCTGGCCGAGATGCTGAGCAGCCAGCGCTGGGCCTTTTCGTCGGGCTTGAGGCTCACGCGCGGTGTGATGGGGAAGCTCTTGACGCGGCGAGAGAGCCGCCCGCGGCTGGGTTCGGGCAGGGGCGCGGCCTCGGCGATGGCGCGGGCCAGCCCGGACTCGACCATGCTGGTCATTTCGCGGTAGTGGTCCTGCATGCCCGAGGTGACGACCTGGAAGGTGTCGAGCGCGTAGCCGTTGCGCGCCGTGTGGATGCGCGCGTCCTGGATGCTGAAGCCGCCCTGGTCGAAATAACCGCAGATGCGCGCGAAGAGGTCGGGCTGGTCGGCGGTGTAGACCAGCACCTGCAGGCCTTCACCGGCGGATGAGCGGCGCGCACGCACGATGGGCTGGTCGGTGCCGACATGGCGGGAGATGTGGCGCGTGTGCCAGGCGATGTCGTCGGCGTCGTGGCGCATGAAATAGCCCACGTCCAGCGTGTCCCAGAGCTTTTTATGCGCCTCAAACGGCAGGCTGTGCAGGGCCAGCTTGACCAGGGCCTCGCGCTTGTGCGCCTCGACCTCGGCGTCGGGCGAAGGCGCGTGGCCGCCCAGGGCGCGCAGGGTGTAGCGGTAGAGGTCTTCCAGCAGCTTGCCCTTCCAGGCGTTCCAGACCTTGGGGCTGGTGCCGCGGATGTCGGCCACCGTCAGCAGGTACAGGGCCGTGAGGTAACGCTCGTTGCCGACCTGCCTGGCGAAGGCGGCGATGACGTCCGGGTCGCTCAGGTCGGACTTCTGCGCGATGCGGCTCATGGACAGGTGTTCCTTGACCAGGAACTCGATCAGGCGCGCGTCCTCGCGGCTGATGCCGTGCTGGCTCGCGAAACGCCGCACTTCCACGGCGCCCAGGTCGGAGTGGTCGCCGCCGCGGCCCTTGGCGATGTCGTGGAAGAGGGCGCCCGCATAGAGGATCCAGGGCTTGTCCCAGCCGGCACCGAGTTGCGAACAGAAGGGGTACTCGTGCGCGTGCTCGGCCATGAAAAAGCGCCGCACATTGCGCAGCACCATGAGGATGTGCTGGTCCACGGTGTAGACGTGGAACAGGTCGTGCTGCATCTGGCCCACGATGCGCCGGAAGATCCAGAGGTAGCGCCCCAGCACGGAAGTCTGGTTCATGAGCCGGATGGCATGCGTGATGCCGCGCGGCTGCTGCAGGATGGCCATGAAGGTGCGGCGGTTGACCGGGTCCTTGCGGAACTTCGCCGTCATCAGGCCGCGCGCGTTGTACAGGGCGCGCAGGGTGCGCGCCGACAGGCCCTTGGCGCCCTCGGTGGTCTGGTAGACCAGGAAGGTCTCCAGGATGGCGTGCGGCTCGCGCTGGTAGAGATCGTCGCTGACGACTTCGATCAGGCCCCCCTTGTCCAGGAAATGCGCGTTGATGGCGCGCGGTGCCTGCGTGCGCGGATTGAGCCGCTCCTCGATATTGAGCAGCAGGATCTGGTTGAGCTGGGTCACCGCCTTGGCGGCCCAGTAGTAGTGGCGCATCAGCGATTCGCTGGCGCGCACCCGGGTCTTGACATCGGTGGTGTCCGGTTTCGCCGACAGGCCGCCCTTAGGCGAAACAGCCCCCTCGGGGGGCAGCGAGGACACGTCAGTGCCGAGCGTGGGGGCCGGCAGTCCATAGCCGAAGGTGTTGGCCACCGCCGTCTGCAGGTCGAAGACCAGGCGGTCTTCGCGCCGGCCGGCAATCAGGTGCAGGCGCAGGCGGATCAGCTCCAGCATGGCCTCGTTGCGCTTGAGCTGGCGCACCTCGAAGGGGGTGGCCAGGCCGGTGCGGGCCAGTTCGTCCCAGGATTTGCCGTAGCCGGCCGCCCGGGCCACCCAGAGGATGATCTGCAGGTCGCGCAGGCCGCCCGGGGATTCCTTGCAGTTGGGCTCCAGCGCGTAGGGCGTGTCCTCGAACTTGTTGTGGCGCTGCTGCATCTCCAGCGTCTTGGCGACGAAAAAGGCGCGCGCGTCCAGGGCCTGACGGAAGCGCCAGCGAAAACCCTTGAACAGGGCCGCGTTGCCGCAGATCAGGCGCGATTCCAGCAGCGCCGTCTGCACCGTCACGTCCTTGGCGGACTCGGCCAGACATTCCTCGACGGTGCGCACGCTGGAGCCGATCTCCAGGCCGGCGTCCCAGCAACTGCTGATGAAGGTCTCGATGCGCTGGCGCAGGGCTTCGTCCGTGTCCGGAGACTGGCCTTCGGGCAGCAGCAGCAGGACGTCGATGTCCGAATGGGGGAACAGTTCGCCGCGCCCGAAGCCGCCCACGGCGACCAGGGCCGGGCCGGGGCCGAAACCGGCCTGCTTCCACAGCGTCTTGAGGGTGTCGTCGGCCAGGCGTGCCAGCTGGCGCAGGGCGGCGTGCACGCCGCGGGTGGAGGGGCCGCTGTTGCTGACGCCCAGCAGCAGGTCGGCCTTGCGGGCGCGGTACTGCTCACGGAGGGTCTGGGGGGTCGCTGTCATGGCGACGCTGGTGCGGGCAGGACTCAAGCCAGGGCTGCTGCCTTGACGAAAGCCGGCTTCGGCGGGCTGCCGGCCGAGAGCGTCAGCACCTCGTAGCCGGTGGGCGTGACCAGCACCGTGTGTTCCCACTGGGCTGAGAGTGAGTGGTCCTTGGTGACGATGGTCCAGCCGTCGCCCAGTTCCTTGATCTCGCGCTTGCCGGCGTTGATCATGGGCTCGATGGTGAAGGTCATGCCGGGTTTCAGCTCCTCCAGGGTGCCGGGCTTGCCGTAGTGCAGCACCTGCGGCTCCTCGTGGAAGACCCGGCCGATCCCGTGACCGCAAAACTCACGCACCACGGAAAAGCCGTTGCTTTCGGCGAATTTCTGGATGGCCCAGCCGATGTCGCCCAGGCGGGCGCCGGGCTTGACCTGCTCGATGCCGTGCCACATGGCCTCGTAGGTGAAGGAGCACAGGCGTTTGGCGGCGATGGAGGCGTCGCCCACGATGAACATGCGGCTGGTGTCGCCGAACCAGCCGTCCTTGATGACGGTGACGTCGATGTTGACGATGTCACCCTTCTTGAGCGCCTTGTCCCCGGGAATGCCGTGGCAGACCACGTGGTTGACCGAGGTGCACAGGGAGGCCGGGTAGGGCGGATAACCGGCGGGCTGGTAGCCCAGGGTGGCGGAGGTCGTGCCCTGGGTCTTCATGTAGGCGGCGGCCAGGCGGTCGATTTCGCCCGTGGTGATGCCGGGTTGCACATGGGGGGTCAGGTAATCCAGCACTTCGGCCGCCAGCCGGCAGGCCAGGCGCATGCCGGCAATTCCTGCTTCGTCTTTGTAGGTGATCGTCATGGGGCGTAATTATCCCATCGGCGGCGCTTTCATGCCGGTCAGGGCCTGATCGGGGTGGGGCGAAGTAAAGCGGCAGCTTCAGAGCAGACTCACAATTGCCCGAAGGGCTTGTGATGTCGGAGCTAAAATTTGCCCTTTCCCCCGCACACCACCTCTAGGCCACCCCCGTGACCCTGCACATCTCCTCTTTCGAAGGCGGCAGCGCCCTCAGCCCTTTTCGCGTCCAGCAGCTCCTGCCCCATCTGCAGACCATCCACGACAAGATCAGCGGCATCGCCGCGCGTTATGTGCACCTGGTGGCC
>JAGWTL010000210.1 GCA_028869035.1 Burkholderiales bacterium
CCCAGGTTCGACAGCGGCCAGCCGGTCGCGCTCCTGCACCAGCAGCTGCAGCGCCAGCCCCAGGACCAGCAACAGGCAGATCACCATCAACGTAGCCCGTACCAGAGGTCGGTGCCAGCGCGAGGGCTGGCGGGCACCGCGCATGAAGGACAACTCGGCCGTCGCTGTGGCTGTCGGAGCCGGCGCTGGTGCATGCTCGACCTCGACCGAGAAGACCGGCTCGGCACGCCCGGTCACAGCATGGGCCGAGCCCTCATGCAGCAGTTCCGTATCGACCCTGGGCTCCAGCACGGTATCGGCATGGGAAGCTGGCAACTCCAGGTCCACCTCATTGACCACGGGCTGAACCGGCACCCTGGACGCAGCCTTCTTGCTGATCTTCTTCTCAGCCTTGCGGGCATCGGTCGCCACGGCGGCAGCCAGAGCCCCCTCGAAAAGAGTGACCTCCGGCGCGGGCGCGTCAGCTATGGGTGCCACCGCCTCGTGCATATGGGCCGAGGCGTCAAAGATCTCCTCGCACTTGCCACAGCGGACCCAGCCCTCGGAGATGCGCAACTGGTCTGGAACGACCTTGAACATCGTCCGGCAGGCAGGGCAGCGTGTGATCAGGCTCATGGGTGGCCCATTGTAGGGCCCGAAATCCCGATCTCAGAGGGTGGCGGTCATTAGGATCCAGCCATCTTCGGCATCGGCCACCTGCAAGGCAGCATACGGCGCATAGGCCTGCTGCAGCTCCTGGGCCTGGCGCTCCAGGATGCCCGCCAGCACCAAATGCCCGCCGGCGGCCACACGCGAGCACAGCAGCGGCGCCAGCACCTTGAGCGGCGTGGCCAGGATGTTGGCCAGCACGGTCTGGTACCGGCCCTGGGCCAGTTCGGGCAGGCCGGCGTTGAGCGTCACGCCATTGGCCTCGGCATTGAGGCGCGTGGAGTCCACGGCCGCCTCGTCGATGTCCACGGCGTCGATGTCACGGGCGCCGAACTTGGCCGCACCGATGGCCAGGATGCCCGAGCCACAACCGTAGTCCAGCACACGCCCCAGCCCCTGGGCACCATGGCGCGCGATCCAGCGCAGACACATGCGGGTGGTCGGATGGGTCCCGGTGCCGAAAGCCAGGCCGGGATCAAGCCGGATGATGGTCTTGGCCTGGGCCGGCGGCTCGTGCCAGGTCGGCACGATCCAGAATTCGGGGGTGATGTCCACCGGCGCAAACTGCGATTGCGTCAGCCGCACCCAGTCCTGCTCGGGCACCTCGGCCACACCGAGCACACGGCAATCCGCGAAGAAATCCTGGGCCTGCAGCAGTTCCGCTGCCTCATCCGCTGCCGCGCGCGTGGGAAAGAGCGCCAGCACACGCGAGCGCTGCCAGCCCTCGGCCGGCGGCGGCATGCCGGGCTCGCCAAAAAGTGCCTGCTCGGCCTCGGTCTGGGCGTCGGCGTCCTCGACACTGACACTCAGGGCATCGAGCGCATCGAGCGCATCCCCTAGCACCTCGACGCGGTCCTGGGGGCAAAGCAAACGAAGTTCGTGCATAGGGCGAGAGCGCAGGGTTTAAATTCGTAGGCTCCCGTGGAACCGGCTTCGCCGGGCCACTGGGAGCGTCTCCCCGCCACCGAAGGATGAGCGGGGGGAAGGCGCATCGCGCCTCAGGGGGGTCATCTCTTGTGATGCCGCATCCACTCCTCGAGGTAGTGGATGTTGGTGCCGCCCGTCATGAACTTGGCATCCGCCATCAACTCACGATGCAGCGGGATGTTGGTGCTGATGCCCTCGACCAGGGTCTCGCCCAGCGCCGTGCTCATGCGAGCCATGGCCTGCTCGCGCGTATCGCCATGCGCGATGATCTTGCCGACCATGGAGTCGTAGTTCGGCGGCACGAAGTAGTTGGTATAGACGTGCGAGTCAACCCGCACCCCTGGGCCGCCCGGTGCGTGCCACATGGTGATGCGGCCCGGCGAGGGCGTGAACTTGTAGGGGTCTTCGGCGTTGATGCGGCATTCGATGGCATGGCCGCGAATCACGATGTCCTTCTGCGTGAAAGGCAGCTTCTCGCCGGCGGCCACCATGATCTGCGTCTTGACGATGTCCACGCCCGTGATCATCTCGGTCACCGGGTGCTCGACCTGCACACGCGTGTTCATCTCGATGAAGTAGAACTCGCCGTCCTGGTAGAGAAACTCGAAGGTGCCGGCGCCGCGGTAGCCGATCTTCTTGCAGGCCGCGACACAGCGCTCGCCCACTTTCTCGATCAGCTTGCGCGGAATGCCGGGGGCCGGCGCTTCCTCGATGATCTTCTGGTGGCGGCGCTGCATGGAGCAGTCGCGCTCGCCCAGGTAGACGGCATTCTTGTGCTTGTCGGCCAGGATCTGGATCTCCACATGGCGCGGGTTCTCCAGGAACTTCTCCATATAGACAGCCGGATTGTTGAAAGCCGCACCGGCCTCGGCCTTGGTCATCTGCACCGCATTGACCAGCGCCGCCTCGGTGTGCACCACGCGCATGCCACGGCCGCCGCCGCCGCCGGCGGCCTTGATGATGACCGGGTAGCCGATGGAACGCGCGATGCGCTTGATCTGGGTCGGGTCATCGGGCAGCTCGCCCTCGGAACCGGGCACGCAGGGCACACCAGCCTTGATCATGGACTGCTTGGCCGAAACCTTGTCCCCCATGATGCGGATGGACTCGGGTGTCGGGCCGATGAACTGGAAACCGCTCTGCTCCACGCGCTCGGCGAAATCGGCGTTCTCGCTCAGGAAGCCGTAGCCGGGATGGATGGCCTCGGCATCGGTCACCTCGGCGGCCGAGATGATGGCCGGCATGCTGAGGTAGCTTAGGCCGGAGGGCGCCGGGCCGATACAGACGGCTTCTTCGGCCAGCTTGACATACTTGGCTTCGCGGTCGGCCTCGGAATAGACCATCACCGCCTTGATGCCCAGCTCGCGGCAGGCGCGCTGAATCCGCAAGGCAATCTCACCGCGATTCGCGACCAGAATCTTCTTGAACATGGGGTGGCAGCCTTATTCGATGATGAACAGGGGCTGCCCGTACTCCACGGCCTGGCCGTTCTCGCACAGGATCTGCGTCACGGTGCCGGCCTTGTCGGTTTCGATCTCGTTGAGAATCTTCATGGCTTCGATGATGCACACGGTCTCGCCCTGCTTGACGGTCTGGCCCACTTCCACGAAAGCCTTGGCGCCGGGCGAAGCCGAACGGTAGAAAGTACCCACCATGGGCGACTTGACGACATGACCACTGGGCGCCGCCGGGGCAGGGGCCGCCGCCGGGGCAGCCGGAGCCGCCACAGGTGCTGGAACGGCCTGCGCAACCGGCATCTGATAAGCCTGGACCATGGCCGGACCGCCTTTGACGATGCGCACCTTGCCTTCGGCTTCGGTGATTTCCAGCTCCGACACGTTCGAGTCGGACACCAGATCGATCAGGGTCTTGAGTTTTCGCAAATCCATGGGATCTCCAACGTCGTTATTTCATATGCCATCAATTTAGAATAATTGCCAGCAATTTCCAGCCAACTACGGCGAACTCGATGTGCCCGCTCATGGCCGGGCGCCATCATAAGCGATCTTGGGGCGCTATTTCAGTTCACGCCAGAGCGCCAGATCGTGCCCGGAAAGCTTGCCGATTTTACGGTTCAGGATGCCTCCTTCGGCCCCGATCAGCACCGTGAAGGGCAGCCCGCCGGCCTGATTGCCCAGGGATTTGCTCAGCGCCAGACCTTCCGTACCAGCCAGGACCACCGGAAAATCCAGCGCTTGACGGGTCAGGAAAGCCTGCACCGGCGCCAGCTTGTCCACGGCAATTCCAACAATTTGCCAACCTTTGGCGTTGTTTTCTCTGAAAAAAGCGTTCAATAAAGGCAACTCCTCCACACAGGGAGGGCACCAGGTGGCCCAGAAATTGAGCATCAAGGGACGCCCACGCAAACTGGCCAGCGCCAGCCGCGTGCCATTGGGCGTGTCGAATTCCAGGCCCCAGAGATCCTGCGCCCAGACCGGATCAGGCGAAGCCGGCGTGTAACGCCACCAGGCCAGCCCTGCGCCGGCCAGCCCCGCCGCCGCAGCGGTCACGGCATACAGGGCGTACCGACGCCTGAGAAAACTACTGCTGTTTTGTTCCAAAAATCACCTCAATTTTTATCTACTTCGCCCAAAAGACGGCGTACGGCCATCAGATCACCGCGTGGCGTCCGATTCTTGCTGTCGCGCAACAGGGCGCCACGCAGGTCGTCCAGATCATGGACCATCAAATGGACACCGACCGTCTCACCCAGTTCCCGGCAGGGGGCATGAAAACTCAGCGCCTCGACCGGCTCCCGGTGCAGGCCAGTCACCGTGCGCGGCGCGTAGGCCACCCCCTGCTCGATCAATTCGATCTCGGCCGACTTCTCGTCCTCGCAAAAGAGCTGGAGATAGATGTCCGACAGACGCGTGGCCGTGCCGTGCCAGACCGCTCCGCTCAGATGCGGCCGGAACCGCGCCAGCCGCTCCATCCAGAGCAGGGCCAGGCGACGCAGGGCCAGCAGTTCGCCCGGCTGGGTATCGGCGCAGAAGACCGCGATGTACTCGCGCACCGCGTCCTCGACCTCATCGTTGCCCGGCAAGGGGGTGCGCGGTGGCAGGCCCAGCTGGCGCAGGGCACGCCGCTTGGCGGGACCATACTCCAGCCCCTCTTCCACGACCATCTGCGCCGCCGAGGCGGCAATTTCCTGCGTACTCACGGCCGCCATTCTGCTCCTGCCGGTCACGGGAGTCCTTGAGGCTGCACCTAGAATCGACCGATGCATATCCATATCCTCGGCATCTGCGGCACCTTCATGGGGGGACTGGCCGCCCTCGCCCGTGAAGCGGGTCACAAGGTCACCGGTTGCGACGCCGGCGTCTACCCGCCCATGAGCGAGCAGCTGCGCGCACTGGGCATCGATCTGATCGAGGGTTTCGGCGCCGACCAGACGGCCCTGAAGCCCGATATGTACGTGATCGGCAATGTGGTGAGCCGCGCACGCGCCGCCGACGGCAGCCCGAAATTCCCGCTGATGGAAGCCATCCTCGAAGCCGGCGCGGCCTACACCAGCGGCCCGCAGTGGCTGGCCGAGCACGTGCTGCAGGGCCGCCACGTGCTGGCCGTGGCCGGCACGCACGGCAAGACCACCACCACCTCCATGCTGGCCTGGATCCTGGAGGCTGCGGGCAAGCAGCCCGGCTTCCTGGTGGGAGGGGTGCCCATGAACTTCGGCATCTCTGCCCGCCTGGGAACGGTGGCCCCCACGCTCCCCGCTGCGCGTGGTTCGCTGCCCCCCGAGGGGGCCCTTGCGCCTTGGGGCGGTCCGGCGGCGCAAGCCCCCGCCCAAAGCCGTCCGCTCTTCGTCATCGAGGCCGACGAATACGACACCGCCTTCTTCGACAAGCGCAGCAAGTTCGTGCACTACCGGCCGCGCACGGCCATCCTGAACAACCTCGAG
>JAGWTL010000211.1 GCA_028869035.1 Burkholderiales bacterium
GCGTCATGGGACAGGTTCAGTCACCGCCGGGCCGCCCCAAGGTGACTGGGCCCCCTCGGGGGCAGCGCAGCACGCGAAGCGGCAAGCGTGGGGGTCAGATCAGGCAGCCTTCTTGGCAGCCGACTGCTTGATCAGGCGCTCCACGGTGGGGGAAGCCTGGGCACCGACGCCCAGCCAGTAGGTCAGACGATCCTGGGCAATGCGGATGCTTTCCTCGCTGACGGTGGCGATCGGGTTGTAGAAACCGATGCGCTCGATGAAGCTGCCGTCACGACGGTTACGCTTGTCGGTCACGACGATGTTGAAAAACGGACGGGCCTTGGCGCCGCCACGGGAAAGTCGAATCACGACCATGATTTGTCCTTTGGGTGGGTGAAGCATGCCGCAAAAGCTGCACGCCGCGATTCTTCCGATGTTTGAGACACGCGACTGGCCACCCGGCCAGCGACACACCGAAGAGCCTGCGATTATAGCCTGTGCCGACCTGCCCGCGCCATGACTTGGAACACCGCCGCTCAAACACCCCCCATTGCCGGCACAATAAGCCCATGCTGAAAAACAAGACCCTGGCCGCCTGGCTGGCCTTTCTGGCCGGCCCCCTGGGCCTGCACCGCTTCTATCTGCACGGTTTTTATGACCCGATCGGCTGGCTCTTGCCCATCCCCACCGCCCTGGGCCTGTACGGCATCGAACGTGCGCTGGCGTACGGGCTGGACGATTCCTGGAGCTGGGTGCTGATCCCTCTGCTGGGTTTCACCATGGCGGGCTGTGCGCTCAATGCCATCGTCTACGGCCTGATGACGCCGGACAAGTGGAACGCCCGCCACAACCCGCAGGCCCCGGCCGATGCACCGGCTGGCGGCACCGGCTGGCTGACCATAGGCGCCGTCGCCTGCGCCCTGCTGGTGGGCACCACGGTGCTGATGTCCAGCATCGCCTTCAGCTTCCAGCGCTATTTCGAATACCAGATCGAGGAAGCCCGCAAAATCAGCCAGTAAAAAAGAAAAGGGCCGACAGGCCCTTTTCTTTTACCAAATGACAGCGGGACTCTGAACTTGTGAAAGAAATCGTAGCGGGTGGTCCGAGCGCAAGGCGGACGGCGCGCAGTAGAGATTTATTCGCGGGTTCTCAGAAGAGGCCCAGGCTGACCCAGTAGGCCACGATGGCCACGAAAGCGGCGGCCGGGATGGTGAAGATCCAGGCCCAGACAATGTTGCCGGCGATACCCCAGCGCACCGCACTGGCACGCTGTGCCGAACCCACGCCCACGATGGCCCCCGTGATGGTGTGGGTGGTGGACACCGGGATGCCCAGGGCCGTCGCCAGAAACAGGGTCATGGCGCCGCCCGTCTCGGCGCAGAAACCGCCGGCTGGCTTGAGCTTGGTGATCTTCTGGCCCATGGTCTTGACGATGCGCCAGCCGCCGAACATGGTGCCCAGGCCGATGGCCAGGTAACAACTCACCACCACCCAGGACGGCGGCGAGGCGTCGGTCGAGGTCACGTAGCCGGTGGCGATCAGCAGCATCCAGATGATGCCGATGGTCTTTTGCGCATCGTTGCCGCCATGCCCCAGGCTGTAGGCCCCCGCCGAGACCAGCTGCAGACGGCGGAACCAACCGTCCACACGAGACGGTGTGGTGCGGCGGAAGAGCCAGGCCACCAGCAACATCATCAGCGAACCCAGCAGGAATCCGAGGGCCGGAGAAATAAAAATGAACACCACGGTCTTGAGGATGCCGGAAGACAGCAAGGCCTCGGTGCCGGCCTTGCCGATCACGGCGCCCACGATGCCGCCGATCAGGGCGTGCGAGGAACTGCTGGGGATGCCGTAGTACCAGGTGATCAGGTTCCAGCTGATGGCGCCGATCAGGGCGCCGAACACCACATGCGTGTCGACCACGCCCGGCTGCACGATGCCCTTGCCCACCGTGGCCGCCACGCTGAGTTGGAAGATGAAGATGGCCAAGACGTTGAAGAAGGCGGCGAACAGCACGGCCTGACCGGGCTTGAGCACGCCGGTGGACACGACAGTGGCAATGGAGTTGGCCGCATCATGAAAACCGTTCATGAAGTCGAAGGCCAGCGCCAGGAACACCAGCAGGATGATCACCCCGAGGGCGGCTTGCGGAATGTTTTCCATGGAAGGGACAGTCCCCGCTTCAGGCGTTCTCGAGGACGATGCCCTCGATCGCGTTGGCCACGTCCTCGCACTTGTCGGTCACGGTCTCCAGCAGTTCATAAATGGCCTTGAGCTTGATGACTTCTCGCACATCGGGTTCCTCGCGGAACAGCTTGCTCATGGCGGTGCGCATCACGCGGTCGGCGTCGGATTCCAGACGGTCGATCTCCTCGCAGGTCTTGAGCGCGGCCTCGGCCGTCTTGGCCTCGCCGATATTGCCCAGCAGGGAAACCGCGTCCTTGACACGTTCGCAGCACTTCACGCTGAGCTCGGTGAGGCGAACGATTTCCTCGGTCATGTGGCGCACGTCGTACAGGGCCATGGTCTCCGTCGCGTCCTGCAACAGATCGGCCACGTCGTCCATGGTGTTGATCAGGGTATGGATCTGCTCGCGGTCGATCGGGGTGATGAAGGTCTTGTGGAGGGCCTTGTTGACCTCGTGGGTAATGCGGTCAGCGGCACGTTCGGCATTGTCCACCTCACGGGTGTACTGCTCGCGCAGGTTGTGGTCGCTGTAGTGGGCCACCAGTTGGGAAAAGGCGTGTGCCGCTTCCACGATGCGGTCCGCGTGCTGGTTGAACATCTCGAAGAAATTGCCGTCGCGCGGCATCAGTTTTCCAAACAGCATGGGGCACTCCTGATTCTGGTTCGATCGCTGGACCGGGTTGGCCCGGAGTTTACCTGGGGCTCCACCGATCCGCTGGCACCTCAGGCCGAACGGAAAATGAAATACACAGCCCCCACCATGCACAGCGCGGCCCACAGGTAATCGAGCTTGAGGGGCTCCTTGAGGTACAGCACGGCAAAGGGCACAAAAACGCTCAGAGTGATGACTTCCTGCACGATCTTGAGCTGGCCGACCGTGAACCCCGCCTGCTGGAAGCCGATGCGGTTGGCCGGAACCTGCAGCAAGTACTCGAACAGGGCAATGCCCCAGCTGGCCAGTGCGGCCCAGTACCAAGGCGCGGCGGCCAGGTTCTTCAGATGGCCGTACCAGGCAAAGGTCATGAAGACATTGCTGCCGATCAGCAGCAGCACCGTCTGCAGCGAGAAAGGGAGGGGCTGGAGGGCGATCACGGCGGAATTATCGATGGGCCTATGGAAAAAGCCCTGCGGCTCGCACCACAGGGCTTCGGATCAGCAGACCGTGCGGATCAGGCCGTGACCTTGTCGGCCACGTCCTTGTATTCGCCGATCCGGTCGAAGTTCAGGTACTTGTAGACCTTGTCGCCGTTGGCGGACAGGACACCCATATCGGCCTGGTACTCAGCCTTGGTCGGGATGCGACCCAGCTTGGAGCAGATGGCGGCCAGTTCGGCCGAGCCCAGGTAGACATTGGTGTTCTTGCCCAGGCGGTTGGGGAAGTTGCGGGTGCTGGTGGACATCACGGTGGCGCCCTCCTTCACCTGCGCCTGGTTGCCCATGCACAGGCTGCAGCCCGGCATTTCCATGCGGGCGCCGGCCGCGCCGAAGACGCCGTAGTGGCCTTCCTCGGTCAGCTGCTGCGCATCCATCTTGGTCGGCGGGGCCATCCACAGCTTGACCGGGATGTCCTTCTTGCCTTCGAGCAGCTTGGACGCGGCGCGGAAGTGGCCGATATTGGTCATGCAGGAGCCGATGAACACTTCGTCGATCTTGGCGCCGGCCACGTCGGACAGGGTCTTGGCGTCGTCCGGATCGTTCGGGCAGCAGACGATGGGCTCGGTGATCTCGTTGAGATCGATCTCGACCACGTGGGCGTACTCGGCGTCCTTGTCGGCCTTGAGCAGATCCGGCTTGGCCAGCCAGGCTTCCATGGCCTTGATGCGGCGGGCAATGGTGCGCTCATCGTGGTAGCCATTGGCAATCAGGTTCTTCAGCAGCACGATATTGCTGTTGATGTACTCGATGATCGGCTCCTTGTTCAGCGCCACCGTGCAACCGGCAGCCGATCGCTCGGCCGAGGCATCGGCCAGCTCGAAGGCCTGTTCCACCTTCAGGTCGGGCAAACCCTCGATCTCGAGGATACGGCCGGAGAAGGCGTTCTTCTTGCCCTTCTTCTCGACCGTCAGCAGGCCCTGCTTGATGCCATAGAGCGGAATGGCGTGCACCAGGTCACGCAGGGTGACGCCGGGCTGCATCTTGCCCTTGAAGCGCACCAGCACCGACTCGGGCATGTCCAGCGGCATCACGCCGGTGGCGGCCGCGAAGGCCACCAGGCCGGAACCGGCCGGGAAGGAGATGCCGATGGGGAAACGGGTGTGGCTGTCGCCGCCGGTGCCCACGGTGTCGGGCAGCAGCATGCGGTTGAGCCAGCTGTGGATGATGCCGTCGCCGGGCTTGAGCGAGATGCCGCCGCGGTTGCTCATGAACTCTGGCAGCTCGTGGTGCATCTTCACGTCCACCGGCTTCGGGTAAGCGGCGGTGTGGCAGAAGGACTGCATGACCAGATCGGAGCTGAAGCCCAGGCAGGCCAGGTCCTTGAGCTCGTCGCGGGTCATCGTGCCCGTGGTGTCCTGCGAACCGACCGAGGTCATCTTGGGTTCGCAATAGGTGCCGGGCAGCACGCCCTTGCCTTCAGGCAGGCCGCAGGCGCGGCCGACCATCTTCTGGGCCAGCGTGAAACCCTTGCCCGTGGCCTTGGGCACTTGCGGCAGGCGGAACAGGGTGCTCGGGGGCAGACCCAGGGCTTCGCGCGCCTTGCCGGTCAGGCCGCGGCCGATGATCAGCGGGATGCGGCCGCCGGCGCGCACCTCGTCGAACAGCACCTCGCTGCGGACCGTGAATTCGGCGATGACCTTGCCGTCCTTGAGGGCCTTGCCTTCATAGGGGCGCAGCTCGATCACATCGCCCATGTTCATCTGGCTCACGTCCAGCTCGATCGGCAGGGCGCCGGCGTCTTCCATGGTGTTGTAGAAGATCGGGGCGATCTTGGAACCCAGGCAGACGCCGCCAAAACGCTTGTTCGGCACGAAGGGAATGTCCTCGCCGGTGAACCACAGCACGCTGTTGGTCGCCGACTTGCGCGAGGAGCCGGTGCCCACCACGTCGCCCACATAGGCCACCAGGTTGCCGCGGGCACGCAGGTCCTCGATGAACTTGATCGGGCCGCGCTTGCCGTCTTCCTCGGGGGTGATGCCATCGCGCTTGTTCTTCAGCATGGCCAGGGCGTGCAGCGGGATGTCCGGGCGGCTCCAGGCGTCGGGGGCGGGCGACAGGTCGTCGGTGTTGGTCTCGCCGGGCACCTTGAAGACGGTGACGGTGATCTTCTTCTCGACTTCGGGGCGGCTGGTGAACCACTCGGCGTCGGCCCA
>JAGWTL010000212.1 GCA_028869035.1 Burkholderiales bacterium
GGCGATCGGGGTCGAGCCAGACGCGCATGGCGTACTTGCGCTCGCCGAAGATACGCACGTCGGCCGCGCCCGTCACGGTCTGCAGACGCGGCTTGACAACGCGGTTGATCAGCTCGTTAAGTTGCAGCTGGGTATGGGTGTCACTGGAAAAAGCCAGCCAGATCACGGGGAAGGCGTCGGCCTCGACCTTGGCGATGACCGGCTCCTCGATGGCCTGCGGCAGCTTGTTGCGCACGCGCGCGGTCCGGTCGCGCACCTCGGCGGCGGCGGCGTCGGCGTCCTTCTCCAGGCGGAAGCGCACGGTGATCTGGGCCTGCTCGGCGCGCGAAATCGAGGTGATCACGTCCACCGCGTCGATGCCGGCAATCGAGTCTTCCAGCGGCTTGGCCACCTGCGACTCCACCACCTCGGCCGAGGCGCCGGCATACCGCACGGTGACGGTGACCACCGGCTCGTCGATCTTGGGGTACTCGCGCACCGGCAGCTTGGTGAAGCTGACCGCGCCGATCAACAGCACCAGCAGGGACAGCACGGTGGCGAACACCGGCCGGCGTATCGCTATTTCAGGCAGTTGCATGATGGCTCCTGGCTCGGGCTATTGATGTTTTCTTTATTCATGACACCTGCCGTTCAGGCTGAGCCTGTCGAAGCCCTTCGACAGGCTCAGGGCGAGCGGATGTGAGGTGCTTGTCATGATTTATGAAAGCCTCAATAGTTCGCCGGACGGTTCACTTCCAGCACCTTGACCGGGCTGCCATCGCGCTGCAGGCGCTGCTGCCCCGCCGTCACCACGGTGTCGCCCTCCTTCAGGCCCTCGACGATCTCGACCTGGCCCGGGCTGCGGATGCCGACCTTGACCTCGACACGCTTGGAGACCAGGGTGTCGTTGTCGGGCCCCGGGACCAATTGGATGACAAAGGCCTTGCCGCCCTGGGGCACGATGGCCTCTTCGGGGATCACCCGGGCCTTCTCGCGCACGCCGAACACGGTGCTCACGCGCGCGAACATGCCCGGACGCAGCAGCAGTTGCTTGTTGTTGATGCTGGCGCGCACCCCGATGGAGCGGCCGTTGGCGTCGATCAGCGGGTCCACCGCCTCGACCCTGGCCTCGAACTTGCGGCCCGGCAGGGCGTCCAGTTCGATCTGCGCCTTCTGCCCCCGCTTGACCAGGGTCTGGAAACGCTCGGGCAGACGGTAATCGACAAACACCTTGTCGATGTCTTCCAGGTTGACGATGTCGGCGCCATCCTTGAGGTAGTCGCCGACGTTGACGTTGCGAATGCCGGCGATGCCGTCGAAGGGGGCCACGATCTTCAGGCGCGCCGCCGTGGCCTGGGCCAGCGCCAGCTTGGCCTGCGCCACTTCCAGGTTGGCCGCGCTCTCGTCCAGGGAGCGCTGGCTGACAAAGTTCTGCGCCAGCAACTCCTGGTTGCGCTTGTGGTTGGCCTGGGCGATGGACAGCTCGGCCTGGCTCTGCTTGACCTGGGCCAGTTGCAGCTGGTCGTCGAACTGCACCAGCAACTGGCCCTTGCGCACGCGCTCGCCGTCGCGGAAATCGAGCTGGGTGATGCGCCCGCTGACCTCGGGACGCAGCATGACCCCCTGACGCGAACGCAGACTGCCCACGGCCTGGGCATCGTCGCTGAGCCCCATGATCCGGACCTTGGCCACCTCGACGGTCACGGTACGCGCAGGCCCTGCGGCCGCAGCGGCGACGGCGGATGCCGGGGCACTCGGGCCACCGGGACCTGCCGGCGTCTTGTTCTGGTACCACCACGCGGCACCGGACGCCGCAACGATGCCGACGAGGGCGATCACCGGATAAAGAAATTTGGAAGCCATGAATGCATCAGAAACCCGGGTTGTTTCCCAGCCCGGGAGGGAGCGGGACCGTCGAAGAATGTAACAGTCCCTGGCCCATCCTGCATGCGCGATAGCCCTGGGGCCGGCAGCGCATGTGCAGCTTTGCTGCATCTTTACAAAATGCTTCAGCGGCCCAGCACCTGATCGACGCCGCGATTGGCCAGCGCGTCGGCGCGCTCGTTGCCGGGGTCGCCGTCATGCCCCTTGACCCAGCGCCAATCGATGCGATGCCCTGCGCCCGCCACCAGCGCATCGAGCTGCTGCCACAGGTCCACATTCTTGACCGGCTGCTTGGCCGCCGTCTTCCAGCCCTTGGCCTTCCAGCCGGCCAGCCATTCGTTGATGCCCTTGAGCACGTACTGGCTGTCGACGTGCAGGATCACGTGGCAAGGGCGCTTGAGCGACTCCAGCGCCATGATCACGGCCATCATCTCCATGCGGTTGTTGGTGGTCTCGCGCTCCCCGCCAAACAGCTCCTTTTCCACGCCGCCGGATTTCAGCAGCACGCCCCAGCCACCCGGCCCGGGATTGCCCTTGCAGGCGCCATCGGTGTAGATCTCGACCCTGTTCAAGCTTCTTGCCCCTCGTTGATGTGGGCCTGATTGTCGCCGCTGCGGCGCACCAGCGGTGCGGTCGCCGTGGCTTTGTTGCTGGTTTTTTTCCAGGCAGGCTCCAGCAGCCGCACGCCATGCACACGCTTGACGGCGACCAGGAAGTAGCTGGCGCCAAAGAAGGGCCACCAGCGGCCACCGACGCGGTCCATCCAGCCGTAGCGTCCCAGCCATTGCTCGCTGCGCACCAGCGGCCGGTAGCAGCCATGGCGTGCGACCTCGACCTCGAAGTCGAGCAGGCGCAGCCAGTCGCGCAGTCGCCAGTTGCCGATGAACTCCAGCGGCTGCGGCAGCAAAGGCATGCCCAGGCCGACGCGCTGGCACAACTGCTCGCGCCGCTGGCGCAGGCCCCACAGGCTGGCCGGGTTGAAACCGCTGAGCACCACGCGCCCTCCTGGCACCAGCACGCGCGCGACTTCGCGCAGCGTGGCGTGCGGATCCGGATGGCTGTCCAGGGTATGCGGCAGGACCACCAGATCCAGGCTGGCCTCGGGAAAAGGCAGGGCCGCGTAGTCGCTCAGCAGGGCGGTGCGCGCATTCGCGGCCCCGGGCGCGACGGGATGGCTGGTCGCCAGCCATCGATGCGACATGCGGTTGGTCGCCAGGGCGTCGAGTGCGGGCAGGCCCAGTTGCAGGGCGTGGTAACCAAAGATGTCGGCCACCAGCAGATCGAACTGCTGTTGTTCCCACGCCAACAGATACTGCCCTGCGGGGGACTCAAACCAGTCCTGCAAACCTATAATTCCATCATTCATGACCCTGCTTCCACTGCCCGCCTTCGACGACAACTACATCTGGATGCTGCATGACGGGCGCCAGGCTCTCGTCGTCGACCCCGGTGATGAGCAACCGGTGTTGCAGGCGCTGCAGGCCCAAGGCCTGCAGCTCCAGGCGATTCTAGTCACACACCACCATGCCGACCATGTCGGCGGCGTGGACGCCCTGCGCGCGGCCACCGGTGCGGCCGTCTACGGCCCGGCCGGCGAGGCCATGCCCGAGCCGCTGCAGCGCTTCAGCGACGGTGACACGCTGGACCTGCTGGGACTGCACTTCACCGTGCTCGACGTGCCGGGCCACACCGCCGGCCACATCGCCTGGTACTGTGGCCCCCAGGGGACTGCGTCCCTGCCCCCCGAGGGGGCCCAGCCGGCTTGGGGCGGCCCGACGCCGGCTGACCCCGATTGCGATGGCCAGCCCCTGCTGTTCTGCGGCGACACCCTTTTCTCCGGCGGCTGCGGCCGCCTCTTCGAAGGCACGCCGGCGCAGATGCTGGCCTCGCTGGACCGCCTGGCCGCCCTGCCCGGCCACACGCGCGTGTGCTGCGCCCACGAATACACCCTGAGCAATCTGCGCTTTGCGCGCACCGTGGAGCCCGACAACACGGCGCTGCTGGACTACAACCGGCAATGCGAGGCCCTGCGGGCGCGCCAGTTGCCTACCCTGCCCTCGACCATCGCGGTCGAGCGCGACATCAACCCCTTCCTGCGTTCGCGTGAGCCGGCCGTGCGCCGCTCCGTGCAGGCCCGCACCGCTGCCCATGACGAGGTCGGCTTCTTTGCCGCCCTGCGCGAATGGAAAAACCAGTTCAAATGAAATTTTTCAGCTACGCCTCCCTGGCCGGCCTGTTCCTCGTCTTGAGCGGCTGCGCCAGCGTCGGTCCAGGCGCCAACGCCACCTTCCCACCCTCAACGCCAACGCCCAGCGCCGCCGAGCCCCAGCCCACCAGCCCGCCGGTCCCGCTGTTCAGCCACAAGCCCGAGTATCCGGCAGGTGAGCTGACCCCCATCGCCCCGCACGAACCCGCACCGCGCACCGTGGCGGCCATGACCGCCCCCACCGATCTGTGGGAGCGCATCCGCCGTGGTTTTGCCATGCCCGACCTGCAAAGCAGCCTGGTCCCCGGCCGCGAGCAGTGGTACGCCGCGCGCCCCGAGGATCTGGAGAACATGACCGAGCGCTCGCGCAAGTACCTGTTCCACATCGTCGAAGAGCTCGAGCGCCGCGGCCTGCCGACGGAGCTGGCCCTGCTGCCCTTCATCGAGAGCGCCTACAACCCCCAGGCCTACTCACGCGCGCGCGCCGCCGGCATGTGGCAGTTCATCCCGAGCACCGGCAAGCTCTACCAGCTCAAGCAGAACGCCTTCCGCGACGACCGGCGCGACGTGCTGGCCTCCACCCAGGCAGCACTGGACTATCTGGAACGGCTCTACGGCCTGTTCGGCGACTGGCACCTGGCCCTGGCCTCCTACAACTGGGGCGAGGGCAGCGTGGGCCGCGCCATCGCGAAGAACAAGCGTCTGAAAAAGGGCACGGGTTACCTGGACCTGAACATGCCGATGGAGACGCGCTACTACATTCCCAAGCTGCAGGCGATGAAAAACATCGTGGCCAACCCCGGGAAGTTCGCCATCCGGCTGCCGGTCATCGAAAACCATCCCTACTTCGACAGCGTCACCATCACGCGCGACATCGACGTGGCCCTGGCCGCCAAGCTGGCCGAGATTCCGCTGGAGGATTTCAAGGCGCTCAACCCCTCGCTGCACCGCCTGGTCATCCTGGCCGCGGGCACACCTCAGATCCTGCTGC
The DNA here is from genome assembly GCA_028869035.1 of Burkholderiales bacterium. Lineage (GTDB taxonomy): Bacteria > Pseudomonadota > Gammaproteobacteria > Burkholderiales > Burkholderiaceae_C > Hylemonella. Next base: position 5,061 of record JAGWTL010000212.1, read on the forward strand.
CCTGGGACAACGCCGAGATCTTCCAGCGCAACCTGGACGCTTACGCGGGTGATCGGCTGTCGAGCTGGACCGTCTGGATCGCGCCGCGCACCATGAAGCCGGCCGAAGCCGCCGAACGCGTCAAGATGAGCGAGGCCGATCTGCGCTACGTCAACCGCATCCCGCCGCGCATGGTGATCCGCGCCGGCTCCACCCTGCTCGTGCCGCGCCCGGCCAGCCAGGAACGCGACGTCACCGAACGCATCGCCGACAACGGCCAACTGCATCTGGCCCGCGAATACGTGCCGCGCAAGGCCTCTGGACCGCGCCGCACTGTGCTCAGGGTCGGCCGCAAGGGTGACACCGTGGCCAACATCGCCCAGCGCTACCACCTGCCCATCAGCTCGGTGGCTAGCTGGAACAATG
>JAGWTL010000213.1 GCA_028869035.1 Burkholderiales bacterium
GCACGCCAGCGTGCCGAAAAGTTCAGCTGGGCGCAGGCCGGTCGGCAGTTCCTGTCGCATCTGGTCCCGGCGCGGCAGCCCCAGGTCGTGCAGCGGCAGGCGGATGAGGCTGTCACATCACTGTCATCAAAGCTGTAAACAATTTGTCATGACCTTGTTACCTTACAGCCTGGACCCCAACGTGCCTGCTGACAGCACCCAAGCGAGCCCCGTGCCGGCGCTGCTGGACCGCGACCAGAGCATCCTGGCCTTCAACGAGCGCGTGTTCGACTGGGCCTGCCGTGCCGACGTACCCCTGCTCGAGCGCCTGCGCTACCTGTGCATCGTCTCGTCCAACCTCGACGAGTTCTTCGAGGTGCGGGCCGAACCGCATCTGAGCGCCAAGCAGGGACAGGATGCCCAGGGCATCTACACCGCAGCATCCTTTGATGCGCTGGCGGTGGCCATCCACACGCTGGTGGAGCGTCAGTACGTCTTGTACAACGAGGAGTTGATGCCGGCCTTCGAGAAGCAAGGCATCAAGATCATCTCGCACGGTGAGCGCAACGCCGCCCAGCGGCGCTGGGTCAAACAGTACTTCGAGCAGGAAGTGCGGCCCCTGCTGATCCCCGTCGGGCTTGATCCTTCGCACCCCTTCCCGCAGGTGGCCAACAAGTCGCTCAACTTCATCGTTCGCCTGGGCGGGCATGACGCCTTCGGCCGGGAGAACGACGTTTCCATCGTCAAGGTACCGCGCGCCTTGCCGCGTCTGATCCGCCTGCCCGAGGCCCTGTGCGGCAAGCGCCGGCTGTTCGTCTCGCTCTCCAGCGTGATCCGCGCGCACCTGGCCGAACTGTTTCCAGGGCGGGAGATGAGCCAGTTCTCCCAGTTCCGCGTCACGCGCCATTCTGACCTCGCGGTGGACGAGGACGACGTCAAGAACCTGCGCACCGCGCTGCGCCAGGGCCTGCAGCACCGCCATTACGGGCAGGCCGTGCGGCTGGAGGTTTCGGCCGGCTGTTCCGAGCATCTATCCGATTTCCTGCTGCGCCAGTTCGAATTGCCCGAGGGCGCGCTCTACCGCGTGCACGGCCCCGTGAACCTGGTGCGCCTGAGCCAGCTGGTGGATCTGGTGGACGAACCACGCCTGCGCTTTCCGCCCTACAAGGCCGCTTATCCCTCGCAGCTGCAGCCGGGCCACTCCATCCTGGAGCAGCTCAAGCGGGGTGATGTGCTGATCCATCAGCCCTACGAAAGTTTTGACGGGGTTCTCGATTTCCTGCGCGAGGCCGTCAACGACCCGCAGGTGCTGGCCATCAAGCAGACCATCTACCGTACCGGCGCCCATTCCGTCCTGATGGACCTGCTGCGCGAAGCCGTGCGCCGCGGCAAGGAAGTGACCGTGGTGCTGGAGCTCAAGGCGCGCTTCGATGAAGAGGTCAACATCAACTGGGCCGAGCTGCTCGAATCCATCGGCGTGCAGGTGCTCTACGGTGTGGTCGGCCTCAAGACCCACGCCAAGATGATGCTGATCACGCGGCGCGAGGGCCGGCACTTCCGCCGCTACGCCCACCTGTCCACCGGTAACTACAACCCGGAGACGGCGCGTTTCTACACCGACCTCAGCCACCTCACGGCCGACGTGGCGCTGACCGCGGACATCGAGCACGTCTTTGTCCATCTGGCCGGCCAGAGCCGCCTGCCACGCCTCAAGCACCTCTGGGTGGCGCCCTTCCAGCTGCACCGCAAGCTGCTGGAGAAGATCGAAAGCCTGGGAGCCGCGGCGGCGGCCGGTCAGCCGGCGCGCCTGGTCGCCAAGATGAACGCCCTGACCGACGAGGCCCTGATCCGCGCCCTCATCGCCGCCAGTCGCCAGGGCGTGAAGATCGATCTCATCGTGCGCGGCGCCTGCATGCTGCCTGCACAACTGCCGAGGCAGACCCACAACATCCGCGTGCGTTCGATCATCGGCCGTTTTCTGGAACATGCGCGGGTCTTCTATTTCCGCGCCGGCGAGTCCGAAGAGCTTTACCTGTCCAGCGCCGACTGGATGAACCGCAATATGCTGCGCCGGGTCGAACTGGCCTGGCCGGTGCTGGACCCGCAGCTGCGCCAGCGCATCGTCGACGAATGCCTGGTCGCGGCCATGGGCGACAGCCAGGGCAGCTGGGAGCTGCAGCCAGACGGGCGTTATGCGCGCGTGACACCTGACGCCGGCCGGCCGGTGCTCAGCGCCCAGGATGCCCTCATGGCGCGCTACGCGCTGCGCGAGATCCACTGAGATGGACCTGCTGCTGTGGCGTCACGCAGAAGCGCACGAGGCCCCGCCGGGCGGGGATGATCTTGCGCGGGCGCTGACCCCGCGCGGCGAGAAACAGGCGGCCCGCATGGGCGCCTGGCTGGACCGCCAGCTGCCCGAAGGCGCGCGCATCCTGGCCAGCCCGGCGCGCCGCACCGAACAGACCGCCATGGCGCTGGGGCGCAAGTACAAGCTGCGTGAGGAACTCGGGCCGGACGCCACCGTGGAGCAGTTGCTGCAGACCGTGCAGTGGCCCGAGGGTCGTGGTGTCATCGTGGTGATCGGCCACCAGCCCGTGCTGGGGCAGACCATCGCACGCCTGCTGGCCATCCACGGCAGCGAATGCAGCGTGAAAAAGGGCGCTGTCTGGTGGCTACGCCATCGCCTGCGCGACGGCGCTTCACAAACCACCCTGGTCTCGGTGCAATCGCCCGACGTCCTGTAGAGCGGCTCAAGCCTTTTTGGGCCGGCCGGTCTTGATCGAGGGCACCGCCTTGAGCGCGGCCAGCAGGCTCTTGTCGCTCAGGCCTGCCAGCGCCTTGATGCCCGCGCGCAGCAGCTCGCTCTTCTTGGCCGGCTGTTCGAGCTTGGCGCAGCGCTGCTTGAGCTCGGCCAGCGCGCCGTATTCGTCCTTGGGGATGGTGAAGCTGTCGCGTACCAGCTTGGGCTTCTTGACCTTGGCTGTCTTCGCCGTTCGGATCGGTTTCTTGCCGGCTTTGGCGGCTGCCTGGGCCGCGGGTTTGCGGGTGGTCGTTTTCTTTGGGGCTGGCCGGACGCGTTTGGCAGCAGGGCGGGCGGTGGCGGACGTGGCGTTTTCTTCCATGGACAGGTACCGATGAGATTGGGAGTAAACAGTTTATATAGTTTAAAGATTCATCGCAATGGTGGCGCATCAGCGTGACTTTTGTGTGTCATGAGGGTGAAATCATTCGGTCATCAACCTGTCATTCGGTCGCTGCACATTAGCTGTTTGACTGTCGTTGGGACTTCGGTCCCTGGAATGGAATGCTGGAAACCCTGCTCGATGAACCTGAGGATGTGATCGCTCCGGAACGTCCACCAATGATCGACCATGTCCGCCTGTTCGCCGCCGAATTCTGGCCTGCCCTGAGCGGCCGGGACGGTCCGTTGGCGCGCCTGATGCGCGCCGATGCCCTGTATCCGGTGTTCCAGCCCATTGTCGATCTCAAGTCGGCCGGCGTGTACGCGCACGAGGCGCTGATCCGCGGCCCGCAAGGCAGCGCCCTGCAGTCGGCCGACGCCCTGCTGTCTGCCGCGCAGGCCGAAGGCCTGCTCTATGAGCTGGAGCTGTACTGCATCTATGTCGCGCTGCGCCAGTGGGGCCTGCAGCGTCAGCCGGGACGCCTGTTCCTGAACATCAGCGCTCATGCCCTGGAGCGGCTCGTCGCCGTGGGTGGCATGCAGACGCTGGCGCGGGCCATGCGGGGGCTGGCCGTGTCGCCGCGCATGATCGTGCTCGAGATCACCGAGCACGAACGGGTGCACGACATGGACGGTCTGGTCGATGTGGCCCGGGCCCTGCATGCCGTCGGCCTGTCGCTGGCGCTGGACGATTTTGGTGACGGCCGCTCCAGTCTGCGCCTGTGGTCGCAGGTGCGGCCCGACATCGTCAAGATCGACAAGTACTTCAGCCGCGACATCAGCAGCAGCGCCGACAAGCTCAAGACGCTGCAGGCCCTGCTGCAGATTGCCGATGTCTTCGGCACGGCACTGGTGGCGGAGGGCATCGAGAACGAGGCCGACCTGCGTGTCATCCGCGACCTGGGCATCGCCTACGGTCAGGGTTATTTCATGGGCCGGCCCGACACGGACGTGCAGCCGGATATCCTGGCCGCTGCGTACGGCGTGCTGCACGACACGCGGGTGGCGGTGATGCCCGAGCAGCGTTATGTGGTTCGCATGGGGCAGCTGCGCCATCTGTCCCTCATCTACGCGCCCGCCGTCAGCCGCAACGCCAGCAACGACGAGGTGGCAGCCATCTTCCAGGCCCATCCCGATCTGCATGCGGTGGCCGTGGTGAACGAAGAGCAGCCGCAGGCCATCATCAATCGCCAGCAGTTCATGGACCACTACGCCACCCTGTATTTCAGGGAGATCTATGGCAAGAAGCCCTGTCTGCTGCACGCCAACCAGCAGCCACGTCTGATCGAGCGCAGCCATGACATCGAGGAACTGATCGGCATCCTGACCTCGCAGGATCAGCGCTACCTGAGCGACGGTTTCATCGTCACCGAGAACGGACGCTACGTGGGCCTGGGTACGGGCGAGCAGTTGGTGCGCTCGGTGACCGAGCTGCGCCTGGAGGCGGCCCGCCACGCCAATCCCTTGACTTTCCTGCCGGGCAATATCCCGATCAGCCTGCACATCAAGCGCCTGATCGAGAGCCGGGGCGAGTTCGTAGCCTGCTACATCGACATGAACAATTTCAAGCCCTTCAACGACCAGTACGGTTACTGGCGGGGCGACGACATGATCCGCCTGCTGGCACGTCTGGCCGTGTTCCACAGCGATGCGCAGAAGGATTTTGTCGGCCATGTGGGCGGAGACGATTTCCTGATCCTGTTCCAGAGCAGCGACTGGGCGCCGCGCTGCGAGCGCATCATTGCCGAGTTCGCCGAGCAGGCGCGCGAACTCTTCGACGAGGCGGCTCGCCAGTGCGGCGGCATCCATGCCGAAGACCGCCATGGTGTCATGCGTTTTTTCCCCTGCACCACGGTCTCCATCGGCGCGGTGCAGGTCGGCAGCCAGGCCTACCGCGATGCGGAGGAGGTCGCCACCCAGGCCGCACTCGCCAAACGCGAGGCCAAGCTCTCGGGCAGCGGTCTTTATGTGACGCCTCGGCGCGCCGTCCAGCCCGCCTGAGCGCCGCGGCGCATCCGGTGGCCGCGTCGTCGTCACCGATTGTTCATGCCAGGGACATGCCTCAGTCATATGACGCTTCCATGATCACAGCCATATCTTCAGCGAGGTGAACATGAAAGTCTCAGTGATCGGTGCGGGGTATGTGGGCCTGGTGACAGCGACCTGTCTGGCCGAGATGGGCCATGAGGTCATCTGCATGGACAGCGACGCCCTGCGCGTGGAGCTGCTGCGCTCGGGCGCGGTGCCCATCTACGAGCCGGGCCTG
>JAGWTL010000214.1 GCA_028869035.1 Burkholderiales bacterium
GCCATTCGGACGCCGACGCGCTGTTGCATGCCATCACCGATGCGCTCTTCGGTGCGGCCGGCCTGGGCGACATCGGTCGCCATTTTCCCGACACCGAGGCCAAGTTCAAGGGCGCCGATTCGGGTGTGCTGCTGGCCGAGGCTGCGGCGCGTGTGCGGGCCCAGGGTTGGCAGATCGGCAACGTGGACAGCACCATCATCGCCCAGGCGCCCAAGATGGCGCCGCACATCCCGGCCATGCGCGAGCGCATCGCGGTCCTGCTGGGCCTGACGCCGGAGCAGGTCAACGTCAAGGCCAAGACAGCGGAAAAGATGGGGCCCGTGGGTCAGGGTCTGAGCATCGAGGCGCGCGCGGTGGCCTTGCTGTACCAGGCATGACGCCCGCTGCGCGGGCGTCATCAAGGCAACGCAGCGGCGAGGTCAGCGCGCCTGCTGCAGCTGGATGCGGATGGTGAAGCCGCCCGTGCTGCTGTTGCCCAGGCCGAACTTGCCCCCCATGCGACGCACTGTCTTGTCCACGATGGATAGGCCCAGGCCGGCCCCGGTGGCCGCGGTGCGCGCTTCGTCACCGCGGTAGAAGGGTTTGGTCAGGTTGGGCAGGTGCTCGGGCGCCACGCCGGGGCCGTGGTCGCGCACCCGGATCTGCACCCACTGGTCGCGCGCGCGCGTGGTGATGTCCACGGTGGTGACGCCGCTTTCCGGGTCCTTGCCGTAACGGCGCGAGTTTTCCACCAGGTTGGAGATCACGCGGCCGAGCTCCACGGTATCGGCCAGCACCGTGACGCTGTCCTGCAGGTCCAGGTTGAACAGCATGTCGGGGCGGTCCTTGAAGGCGAACAGGCTGGCGCGGATGACTTCGTTGAGATTGACCGGGGCCAGGCGTACGTGGTCGGGACGTGCGTAGTCGAGGAATTTGTCGATGATGGCGTCGAGCTGCTCCAGGTCGGCCACCATGTGGGCCTGGGCGTCCGGGTCGTTGACGCTCATCTCGGTTTCCAGGCGCAGGCGTGAGAGTGGCGTGCGCAGGTCGTGTGAGATGCCGGCCAGCATGACGGCGCGGTCCTGTTCGATCTTGGCCAGGCGCTGGGCCATGCGGTTGAAGCCGATGTTGACCTGGCGGATCTCGGTGGTGGGCACGCGCTCGTTGAGGCGGCTCGCGGCGAAGTCGCCCTCGCGGATGCGGCTGGCGGCGAAGGACAGTTGCTTGAGCGGGCGGTTGATCAGGCGCGCGATGATGGCCGCGCCGGCCAGCGAAAGCAGGGCGCCGGTGCTCAGCCAGATCAGCCAGGTCTTGCTGGCGGTCTGGTTGAAGCGCGAGCGGTCGGTCTGCAGCCAGTAGTTGTCGCGGTCGATCACGAAGCCCACCCACAGGCCGGGCTTGCCGTTGACGCTGTTGGCCACCACGGTGCCCGGGCCCAGGCGGGCCGTGAGCTCCTGGTTGATGCGTCGGTTCACGCTGTCGGTGTCGAAGGGCTCGAAACGGTCACTCGGCTCGCGCGGCAGCACGCGTACGCCTTCCTTCTCGGTCATGGTCTTGATCAGCGAGACGCGCATGATGGCGTCGGAGTGCACCAGGGCGGCGCGGCTGAGGTTGACCAGGGAGGCGATCTGCTGCGCGGTCTGGATGGCGCGCGGCTCGAACTCCAGCGCACGCAAGGTCTGCAGCCAGGCCAGAATGCTGCCGAACAGCAGCAGGGCCAGCAGGAAGAAAGTGCGCCAGAACAGGCTCAGACCGGTGGGGTCGCGCACCTCGCCGTCGAGTTCGGCCGGGGTGGTTTCCTGCGGGCTGCTGCTGCCGTGCTGTTCCTCGGTCAGTCCGGACTGCCAGCGCGACGGATCCAGCAGCGAGGGGCGCAGCGGGGTGGATGAGCGATGCCTGCGAAAGATCAACCTGCACCGTCCGGTACGAAGACGTAGCCCACGCCCCAGACCGTCTGGATGTAACGCGGTGCGGCCGGATCGACCTCGATGAGCTTGCGCAGGCGCGAAACCTGCACGTCCAGGCTGCGGTCGAAGGGCTCAAACTCGCGGCCGCGCGCCTGCTGGGCCAGCTTCTCGCGCGACATGGGCTGGCGCGGGTGGCGCACCAGGGCCTTGAGCATGGCGAATTCACCGGTGGTCAGGGGCAGCTCTTCGCCGTCCTTGCGCAGGGTGCGCGCGCCCATGTCGAAGGTGTAGGGGCCGAAGCTCACCACTTCCTGTTCGCTCGACGGGGCGCCAGGGGCTTCTTGCGCCGGGCGGCGGCGCAGCACGGCGTTGATGCGCGCGAGCAGTTCGCGCGGGTTGAAGGGCTTGCCCAGGTAGTCGTCGGCGCCGACTTCCAGGCCCACGATACGGTCCACGTCCTCGACCTTGGCCGTCAGCATGATGATGGGCGTCCTGTCGTTGGCCGCGCGCAGGCGCCGGCAGATGGACAGGCCGTCCTCACCGGGCATCATGAGGTCGAGCACGATGAGGTCGACCGTCTCGCGCAGCAGGATGCGCGTGAGGGACTTGCCGTCTTCGGCCTGGAAGACCTCGAAGCCCTCCTGCGTCAGGTAGCGGCGCAGCAGATCGCGGATGCGCGCGTCGTCATCGACCACCAGGATCTTGTCGGTGCGGCTTGAAATGGACGTCATGTTCTATGCTCGGCCTTGGACGGTGTACAGCCTGCGGATTCTGCCGGTCGCAACCGGCCCTCAGCCTCCTGCAGGCCTGACTTTGACATACTGTTACAAATCTCGGCCCAATGCGCAAGTACGTCACCGCAAGAATGCCCGGTAGCCTCAGGAGTCGCGCCATGAAAATCTTTTTTCCTTCCGGCCCCGTTCTGTTGCTGACCACCGGCCTGTGGGCCACGCCTGTGGCCCAGGCCCAGCTGGGGCCGATCCCGCGTGATGTCGTTCAGTTCACGGCCACGGCCACGCTGGAGGCGCGCCAGGACCAGCTCAGCGTGACGCTGCGCGCCATGCGTGAAGGCAGCGACCCCACTTTGGTGCAGCAACAGCTCAAGGCCGTGCTGGACGCAGCCCTGGCCGAGGCCCGCCCCGCCGTCCAGCCCGGGGCACTGGAGGTGCGCAGCGGCCATTTCGGCCTTTACCCCCGCAGCAGCCGTGACGGCCGCATCAGCGCCTGGCAGGGGACGGCCGAACTGGTGTTGTCCGGCAACGATCTGGAACGCATTGCGGCCCTGGCGGGCCGCATCCAGGGCATGGCGGTGGCGCAGACGGTCTTCGGCCTGCGCCGCGAGCAGCGCGAGCGCCTGGAGCAGCAGGCCCAGGCCCAGGCCATCGAGCGTTTCCGGGCCCGGGCCGGCGAGATCGCGCGCGGTTTCGGCTTCAGCAGCTACAGCCTGCGCGAGATCAACATCAACAGCCAGGAGCTGGGTGGGCAGATCCGTCCGCGTTTCATGGCGACAGAGGCGAAGGCCAGCATGGCTTCCGACGCGCCACTGCCGGTCGAGGCCGGCCAGGCCCAGGTGCAGGTCACCGTCAGCGGGACGGTGCAGCTCAAGTAGCGCCCCTGGCGCCGGAACGCCTTTGTGGCGGCTGGCGTGCCGGCATGACTCGTCTACACTGCTGATGACATGCCGCCCCTCCCTACTCTCCAGAACAACCGGCGATCCGCCGCGGCGCTGCCCGAGCCCAAGGTGGGCGACAGCATCGGGCGCTTCAATCTGCGGCGCATGATCGGACGGGGCGGACAGGCCACGGTCTGGCTGGCCTTCGACCCCCGGCTGGAACGTGAGGTGGCCCTCAAGCTGCTGCGGCCCGAGCAGGGTGCCGATGCCGCGCTGGTGAACCAGTGGCTGCAGGAGGCGCGCAGCGTCAGCCGCCTGAACCACCCCAACATCATTCCGGTCTTCGAAGCCGATGTGCAGGAGCAGCAGCCCTACCTGGTCTTCGAGTACGTGCCCGGCCAGACCCTGGCGGCCATCCTGCACCAGCGCGGGGCGCTGCCGCCGGCCCAGGCGGTGGGCCTGATGGTCGACGTGCTGGAGGCGCTGGCGGCTGCGCATGCGGCCGGCATCGTGCACCGAGACCTCAAGCCCTCCAATGTGCTGGTGGACGCCGGCGGCCGGGCGCGCGTGATGGACTTCGGCATTGCCGTGCGCGTGCAGGAAAGCGGCTCTGCGGGAGCCGGGGCCGGCGCGCGGGCGCAGACGGGTGGCACCCCGGGGTATATGTCGCCGGAGGCCGCCACCGGCGCACCGCCCACGCCGGCCATGGATCTTTTTTCCGCCGCCGTGGTCCTGGTCGAGGCGCTCAGCGGGCGGCGCCTGATCGACGAGCGCGACCCCTGGCGCGCCATGCAGCGCGTGGCGCTGGAGGACCTGCAACTGCCGGCGGATCTGGGCAGCGAGGCTGACGACACCTTGCGCGCCATGCTGCTGCGTGGTCTGATGCGCGACCCGCGCCAGCGCCACCCCTCGGCCCAGGTGTTCCGTGATGAACTGAAGAAGTGGCTGCGGCCGGTGACGACGCCCCTGACCGATCCTGGCAGGGACAGCCACAACGGGACGGTGGAGTTCCTGTTGCGGCGCATGCGCCACAAGAGCGATTTCCCGGCCATGTCGGGCTCCATCGTACGCATCCAGAGCATTTCCAGCTCGGACCGCGAGAGCGTGGCCACCCTGACCAACGAAATCCTCAAGGACGTGGCCCTGACCAACAAGCTGCTGCGCCTGGTCAACACCGCGCAGTACGCACGGGGCGGGCCCATCAGCACGGTGTCGCGTGCGGTCACGCTGGTGGGCTTCAACGGCATCCGCAACATGGCGCTCAGCCTGGTGCTGCTGGAGCACATGCAGGACAAGGCGCACGCCAACCTGCTGAAAGACGAGTTCCTGCGCTCGCTCATGGCCGGCTCCATCGCGGCCGAGCTCAGTCCCGTGCGCACCGAAGGTGAAGAGGCCTTTCTGGGTGCCATGTTCCAGAACCTGGGCCGCCTGCTGACGGAGTACTACTTCCCCGAGGAGGCGCGTGCCATCCGAGCCCTCATGGCCGGCAAGGAGCCGGTGAGCGAGGCCCAGGCCGCCACGACGGTGCTGGGCATCAGCTACGAGCTCCTCGGCGTGGGCATCAGCAAGGCCTGGAACCTGCCCGACAACATCCAGCAGTGCATCCGCAAGCCCGGCGGCAATCCGCCCTCGAGTCCGCCCCGGGAAGCCGTGGACCGCATGCGCTGGATCGCGCTGGCGTCCAATGAGATGGCCGATGTCCTGCTGCACAGCGACCCGAAGCAGGCTACGGCCAAGGTCACGCAGGTCGGCCAGCGTTACGCGCGCAGCATCGGTGTGGACAGCAAGGGTCTGGAGGGGGCGGCCACGCGGGCGCGCGAGCGCCTGGTGGAGCTGGCGCGCGCCATCGACTTCAAGGTGGCGCCCGGCTCGGGTGCGGCGCGCCTGTTGACCGCGCCGGCGGACACCCACAAGACGGTGGTGCTG
>JAGWTL010000215.1 GCA_028869035.1 Burkholderiales bacterium
GCCGGCTCCTGTGGTTCACGCTGGCCTCGCAGGCGGTGCATGTGCTGCCCCTGCTGATCGCCGCCCATGCGGTGGCCTTGGCTGTGCGCCTGATGGTGGGCGGCAATTTCCCGGGTTTTTCCCTGCTGCTGGCCCCGCTGATTGAAGCCCTGCTGTGGCCGGTGGCCTCCCTGCTGCTGCTGTTGCCGCAGCGGCGCGCGCCCGACCCGGACGCCAACCGCCCTCTGTAGAGCACTGTCTGTCATGACCGAACTGCGCAACGTCGAAGCCGACCTGCATCGCTTCCGCGCGCGCGTGCTGGTCGTCTCGGTGCTGGTGTTTGTCTGCTTCCTGGTCCTGTTTTTCCGCCTGGTCTATCTGCAGGTGGTGCGCCATGCCGAGCTGCAGGAGCAGGCCGAGATCAACCGCACCACGGTCGTGCCGCTGGTGCCCACGCGCGGCCTGATCCTGGACCGCAACGGCATCCCGCTGGCGACCAACTACTCGGCCTACACGCTGGAGATCACCCCTGCCCAGGTGGACAACCTGGAGAGCACCATCAACCAGCTGGCCGAGCTGGTGGACATCACCCCGAGGGACCGCCGACGCTTTCGCAAGCTGATGGAGGAAACCAAGGGGGTCGAATCCCTGCCCATCCGCACGCGCCTGTCCGACGAGGAGGTGGCGCGCTTTGCCGTGCAGCGCTACCGCTTCACGGGGGTGGACATCCGGGCGCGCCTGTTCCGCAACTACCCCTGGGGTGAGCTGGGCAGCCATGTGGTGGGTTACATCGGCCGCATCAACCCGGCCGAGAAGAAAGAGCAGGAGGAGTGGGACGACGAGGACCAGGCCAACTACCGCGGTACCGATTACATCGGCAAGCTTGGCGTTGAGCAGAGCTTCGAGAAACACCTGCACGGCACCACGGGTTTCGAGCGTGTAGAGACCTCGGCGGGTGGGCGCGCCGTGCGCAAGCTGGCCAGCAGCTCGGCCAAGCCGGGCAACAACGTGGTGCTGTCCATCGACATCAAGCTGCAGAACCTGGTCGAGGAGATGTTCGGCCAGCGTCGAGGCGCGCTGGTGGCGCTGGACCCGAACAACGGCGAGGTCCTGGCCTTCGTCAGCAAGCCGACCTTCGATCCGAACATGTTCGTCGAAGGTATCGACTCCGAGTCTTGGCAGGCGCTCAACGAATCGATCGAGAAGCCTCTGTTGAACCGGGCCCTGCGCGGCACCTATCCGCCGGGCTCGACCTACAAGCCCTTCATGGCCATGGCGGCGCTGGAGACCGGCAAGCGCGCGCCCTCTTTCATCGTCTACGACAATGGTTCCTGGACCTTCGGCGACCACACTTTCCGCAGTCACGGAGACGGCGGTCTGGGGCCGGTGGACATGCACCGCGCGATCGTCAAGTCGAGCAACGTCTACTTCTACTCCCTGGCCAACGATCTGGGCGTGGATACCATCCACGATTTCATGAAGCCTCTCGGGTTTGGCCAGATCACCGGCATCGACATCCAGGGCGAGGTGCGCGGCGTCCTGCCCAGCCAGGAGTGGAAACGCAAAACCTACAAGCGGCCCGAGCAGAAGAAGTGGTACGCAGGCGAAACCATTTCACTGGGCATCGGGCAGGGCTACAACACCTTCACCATGCTGCAGCTGGCTTCGGCCACGGCCACGCTGGCCAACAACGGGGTCAAATACATCCCCCACCTGGTGATTGGCACGCAGGACGCCGGCAGCCATGTGACACAAGACGTGGCGAAGAAGTTGCCCGAGGACCTGCACTACGGCCAGCAGAACCTGGCCATCGTGCGCAAGGCGCTGGCCGCCGTGACGCAGGATGGCACCTCGGCCCGCTCCTTCGCGGGCGCCAAGTACCTGAGCGCGGGCAAGACCGGCACAGCCCAGGCCGTGACCATCGGGCAAAAGGAAAAGTACAACGCCGCCAAGATGGAAGAGCACCAACGCGACCACGCTCTGTACATGGCTTTCGCCCCGGTGGATGAACCGAAGATCGCGCTGGCGGTGATTGTCGAAAACGCCGGTTTCGGTGCCGAGCACGCGGCCCCGATGGCGCGTCGCGTCTTTGACTACTGGCTGCTGGGCCAGTACCCGAGCGAGGAGGACCTGGCCGCCGTAAAGAAAGGACAGGCCGCGATGCCGATCGGCAAGCCACGCCTGGCCGCTGAAGTGGCCTGGCCGCCCAAGGGCAAGGCCGGGGTGCAGATCGGCGTCGAACCCTGAGGTAAAGCGCCCCCTGAGCCGCTACGCGGCTTCCCCCTCTCTCGCCTCTGGCGGGAGGGGGACCGCACCGACGGCCCGGCAAAGCCGGTTCCGTGGTGCGCCTGGTTTTTGTGTTCCTCGGTGTTTGTTGACGGTTCCCAAGGGCCGTGACTGCCTCAGAGCGGCTAGCTAGCGCAGGAAGGCGTCGTAGCCGGTCTTGAGGATCAGCGCGCTGACCACCACGATGAAGACGCCGCGCACGAAGCCGGCGCCGTGCTTGAGCGCCATGCGCGTGCCCAGCAGGCTGCCGACGACGTTGGCCAGGGCCAGGGCCAGCGCGAAATGCCACCAGACGTAACCCTTGAGCGCGAACAGAATCAGCGCGGCCAGGTTGCTGCTGAGGTTGAGCAGCTTGGCGCTGGCCGAGGCGTGCAGGAAGTCATACCCCAGCCAGCGCACCAGCAGGAAGACAAAGAAGCTGCCGGTGCCCGGGCCGAAGAAGCCGTCGTAGAAGCCGATCACCCCGCCCACGCTGCCCGCGGCCAGCAGCTCCTGGCGGCCGGTGAAACGCGGCGCATGGTGGCGTCCCAGTTCCTTCTTCATCAGCGTGTAGGCCAGCACCCCAATCAGCACGGCCGGCAGCAGCCGGCGCAGGAAGTCCGGCGAGATCAGCGTGACCACCCAGGCCCCCGCCAGCGAACCGGCAAAGGACAGGCCCATGGCCGGCAGCAGGGCGCCCCAGCGCATTTCCACACGGCGCGCGTACTGCACCGAGGCAAAGGCCGTGCCCCAAACCGAGGCGGACTTGTTGGTGCCCAGCAGGGTGGCGGCGTGTGCCGTGGGGTAGGTGGCGAAGAGGGCCGGCAGCAGCACCAGGCCGCCACCGCCGACGACAGCATCGACAAAGCCGGCCAGCAGCGAAGCCAGCGTGACGAGAAAAAATTCCATGAAAACCCGAAACGACAAATAAAAAGGCACCGGGGTTAGCGGTGCCTGGTGAACGCCATCTGCTCTGGATGGTATCAATATTGTTGTTCGTGTGATCGAAAAGTCTTCCTCGGTTCCTCTCATGCGGCGCGGGGCGCTCGCTTGCGAGTGGCCGTAATTTAAAGCAGTGAGGGCGATGCCGGTCTAGGGGTTTGCCCGCACCGCGTACCTCGGCCTTTAGGAGGATGGCATAGGTCTTGCTTGAAAGGGTCGCAAACCACGCTTGGGAAGAAAAATGCACATCGTTGGACGGCTGGCAGCGGGCATGCTGGTACTGGGCCTCAGTTGGAATCTCTTGGCGCAGGTGCCGCCCGGGCCTGCGGCGCCGGCCGGCGCGACGGATGGTGCCGTGCTGGTCGAGCCGGTCTCGCCTGCACCTGCCGTGCCTGTCGCGAGCCCCGCCCCGCCTCCGCCAGCCGAGCCGGCGCTCACGCGGCCCGGTCTGGTGGCCGCCGACAAGATCAATGGTGCCGACACGGCCTGGATGATGACCTCCACCGCCCTCGTACTGCTCATGACCTTGCCGGGGATCGCCCTGTTCTATGGTGGCCTGGTGCGGCGCAAGAGTGTCATCAACACCATGGCCAGCGTCACGGCGATCGCCGCGCTGATCAGCATCCTGTGGTTTGCGCTGGGTTATTCCCTGGCCTTCATGCCGGGCAGCGAGTGGCTGGGGGGCCTGGGGCGCATCGGTTTTGCGGGGCTGGATTATCTGAAGGACGCCGGCAAGGTGGCGGTGAGCCATGTGGCGCCCAATGTCCCCGAGTCGGTGTACGCGATGTTCCAGCTGACCTTCGCCATCATCACCCCGGCCCTGATCGTGGGCGCCTTCGTCGAGCGCATGCGCTTCTCCGCCATGCTGTGGTTCATCGGCCTGTGGTCCGTGCTGGTCTACGCCCCTGTCGCGCACTGGGTCTGGGAGCCCGGTGGCTGGCTGGCCCAGATGGGTGTGCTGGACTTTGCGGGCGGCTCGGTGGTGCACATCAATGCCGGGGTGTCGGGGCTGATGTGCGCCTACTTCCTGGGCCCGCGCCGGAATTACGGCAAGGAAGCCTTCGAACCTTTTAATCTGGGCCTGACCATGGCCGGCGCCGGGCTGCTGTGGGTGGGCTGGTTCGGTTTCAACGCCGGTTCAGCCGTGGCGTCCGACGGGCGCGCGGGTCTGGCCATGGCGGTCACGCACATCGCCGCGGCCGCGGGTGCCCTGGCCTGGATGGCAGGTGAGTGGCTGGTGCGTCGGCGCCCCTCCCTGCTGGGTCTGTGCTCGGGCCTCGTCGCCGGCCTGGTGGCTATCACCCCGGCCGCAGGTTTCGTCACGCCGCGCAGCGCCGTGGTCATCGGCGCCGTCGCGGGCCTGGCCTGCTACTGGGGCGCCACCGGACTCAAGCGCGTGCTCAGCGCGGACGACTCCCTCGATGTGTTCGGCGTGCACGGCATCGGAGGCATCGTCGGCTCGCTCATGACGGGCCTGCTGGCCAGCAAGGTCATTTCGGGCGTGGAGGGCAGCGTGATGGTGCAGCTGGTGGGGGTGGTCGCGGTGCTGGCCTACAGCGCCGTCGTCAGCGCCGTGCTTTTGCTGCTGATCAAGTCCACGCAGGGACTGCGTGTGGACGAGCAGGCCGAAACGGTGGGCCTGGACATCGCCCAGCACCGTGAGCACATGGGGAGCTAGGCGTCTTTCACACCGCTCGCATTGGAATCAACAGCAGGAGCAGGCCTTTTATGCTGGAGAGCGAAAAACTGGCGATTGCAGCCCATCTGCATGTCTTGCTGCGGCGCAAGACCGGACGTGTCACGGACACGCAATGGATGGCATCCAATACGGAGTACGCCCACGAGGTCGTGCGCTTCGCGCGCACCAGCGCCCAGGAGGATGGGCACCCGGACCTGGCCGAGTGGGCCGGCAAGCTGGAGGCCGCGCTGGCCCTGGGTGAAAAAGGCCGCCGCAGGGGGGCGGCTACTTTTGTGGAAACGCTGACGCCCCCGGCGGGGGCCGGTGCCGCCGAGGCGGAGGTGCAGCGCTACGTACGAGGCATCCGTTGATCCCTTAGTAGACTGAATCCGTGAGATTCACTAGCACTCGTGTGCCCCTCGCTGTGCCATGCGGCGTTGCAAATGCTCGCCGGGCCTACGGGCCCGTCTGTGCTTTGCGCCTTGCCTGCCGCAGCGCTGGTCAGCCGCTTGCCGGCGATCTCTCAGATTCAGTCTACTAGCC
>JAGWTL010000216.1 GCA_028869035.1 Burkholderiales bacterium
AACCCCCTGCCCACGGCGCGCGCCGCCAAGTTCTACGAGGTGACCAAGCAGTTGGTACTGACCCAGCACCTGGTCGACAGCCTCTTCATCACCCTCTCCAACAAGAGCTGGAACGCTCTCACGCCGACGCAGAAGCAGCACGTGACTGCCGCGGCCCAAGCTGCGGCGCGATACAACAACGAGAACCGCCTGCGGGAAGAAAGTCAGCTCGTGGACTTCTTCAAGCAGCAGGGTTTGCAGGTCAGCACGCCCGACGTCGAGGCTTTCCGCAAGTCGGTCCAGGACAGCTACGCCCGCTCGGACTACGCCAAGGTCTGGCCCGCTGGCTTGCTGGAACGCATCAACCGCACACGCTGACCCATGGGCATGCTGCGCAAGGCCGCCCAGACCCTGGGTGGGCTGCTGTTCATCGCTCTGTTCCTGGTCTTCCTCGTGCAGATCACGGCTCGCTTTGGTTTTGATCGACCCTTGCCCTGGACTGACGAACTCGCTGTGGTGCTGTACCTGTGGGTCATCCTCTGGGCCGCGGCCTTCATGGTGCCCGAGCGCGAACACGTGGTGTTCGACCTGGTCTGGAACAGCGCCAGCCAGCCCCTACGCCGCGTGATGCGCATCGTCGGCCACCTGCTGATCGGCGGCCTGGCGGCGGTGGCCATCCCCGCCAGCTGGGACTACGTGCATTTCATGGCACGCGAGGGCACCCCCGTGCTGGGCCTGTCCTTTGAATGGGTCTTCCTGCCCTTTGTGCTGCTGCTGTTCGCCCTGGTGCTGCGCAGCATCCAAGGCGTCTGGCAGGCCTGCCGGGGCCAAGGCCTGGAAAATCTGGAGCACACATCATGAGCCTGGCCTTGTGGGCCCTGGTGGGCGTGGTGCTGGCCGGCATGCTGCTGCGCATGCCCATCGGCTTCTCAATGCTGATGGCCGGTGTGGCCTACCTGCTGGTCAAGGGCCAGGACCTCGGGTTGATGGCCGAGCAGGTCGGCAACGGCCTTTACAACAGCTACGTGCTGCTGGCGGTGCCGCTGTTTGTCTTTGCCGCCAACATCATGAACGCCGGCACGGTCAGCGAGCGCATCTTCGATTTCTGCCGCATCCTGGTCGGCCGCATGCGTGGTGGCCTGGCGCAGGTGGACATCCTGGTCAGCGTGATCTTCTCGGGCATGAGCGGAAGCGCCATCGCCGATGCGGCCGGGCCAGGCCTGGTCACGATCCGGCAGATGCTCAAGAAGCCCGAGTACAGCCGCGGCTTCGCCGGGGCCGTGGTGGTGGCCAGCGCCACCCTGGGGCCCATCATTCCGCCGTCGATTCCCATGGTGATCTACGCGCTGGTGTCGGGCGCGTCGGTCGGCGCGCTGTTCCTGGGAGGGGTCGTGCCTGGACTGTGCATGACCCTGCTCATGATGGGCGTGGTGCACTACATCGCCCACAAGCGCCAGATGCCGCGCGAAGCTCCGGTGCCCCTGCGTGAGTGGCCGGGCATCGTGTTCCGTGGCGCCTTGCCCCTGTCCATGCCCATCGTGCTGCTGGGAGGCATCTACTCGGGCGCCTTCACGCCCACCGAGGCCGCAGCCGTCGCGGCGCTGCATGCGCTGGTCCTGGCGGCCGTGGTCTTCCGCGCGCTGAGCTGGCGCTCGTTCTGGGGCGTGGTGCTGGAGTCGACGCGGGCCAGCGCCGTGATCACCATCATCCTGGCCGGCTCTTTCATGCTGAACTACGCCTTCACGGCCGAGGGTGTGCCCCAGGCCATGGCCGCCTGGGTGGACAGCCTGCACCTGGGCCGCCTGCAGTTCCTGTTCATGGTGAACGCGTTGTTCCTGGTGCTGGGCTGTTTTCTCGACGTCTCGGTCCTGCTGCTGGTCTTTGTGCCCATGCTGCTGCCGGCCGCCAGAATGCTGGGCGTGGACCTGGTGCACTTCGGCGTGCTAGTGGTGCTCAACATGATGATCGGCCTGATCCACCCGCCTTTCGGCATGTTGCTCTTCGTCACCAAGGCGCTGACGGGCATCCCCATCGGCGAGATGATGCGCGAGGGCTGGCTCTTCCTGGTGATGCTGCTGGGTCTGCTGGTGGCCATGACCCTGTTCCCGGAGATCGTGCTCTGGTTGCCCCGGACCATGGGTTATGGAAGTTGATGCCCCCGCCTCTTGAGGCGGGGCCCGTTCAAATATCGAGCGCCCAGATGCCCGGCAGGTTGCGCCAGTAGCCGTAGGCGTCCATGCCGTAACCCACCAGAAACTTGTTCGGCACCACCAGGCCCATATAGTCGGGCCGGGCCGGTTTGGACTTGCCGATGGCCTTGTCGGCAAACACCGCCAGCAGCACCTGCGCCGCCCCCAGCTCCAGCAGGCGCTCCTTCACGTGCGCCAGGGTTTCGCCCTCGTCCAGGATGTCGTCGAGCACGATCACGGTGCGCCCGCGCACATCGGCCCGCGGCTCCACCTTCCACTCGATACGGCCACCGTGATCCTTGGCGCCATAGCGGGTGACGTGGATGTAATCGAACTCCAGCGGGAAACTCAGGCGCGTCAGGAGCTGGCCCGCAAACACCACCGCGCCGCCCATCACGCCCAGCACCAGGGGAAAGGCGGGAGCGCCCTCCCGGTCAAAACGGGCGTTGATCTGGTCGGCCATCCGGGCCAGCGCCGCTTGCACGGCGGCGCCATCGAAGACTTCGGTGGCCTGGGCCAGCAGAGCGCGGGCCTTGGTCGCGTGGGCCTGGGCGCTCAGTTCTGGGGTGGCAGACATGGTCGGCTCCCGATGGTTTGGTTCAGCGCGAAAACTTCAGCACCGCGGTGCTGGCCAGCAGATTGGGCATGAAACGCCGCAGGCGACCGTTGTGCAGGCCGAAGCTGTCGATGATCTGCAAGCCATTGCGTTGCGCCAGCACCTCGAGATCGGCATGCGTGCCGACGCGGATATTGGGCGTGTCATACCACTGATAGGGCAGGCGGCGCGTCACCGGCATACGGCCGAGCAGGACGCTGAGCCGGTTGGGCCAGTGCGCGAAATTGGGAAAGGCCACGATACCCGTGCGACCCACCCGTGCGGTCTCGCGCAACACGGTCTCGGCATTGCGCAGGTGCTGCAGGGTGTCGATCTGCAGCACCACGTCGAAGCTCTGGTCGTCAAACAAGGACAGGCCCTCGTCCAGGTTGAGCTGGATGACGTTGACACCGCGCTGCACGCAGGCCAGCACGTTGTCGTCGGCGATCTCGATGCCGTAACCACTGCAGCCACGCGTGGCCTGCAAATGAGCCAGCAGGGCGCCGTCACCGCAGCCCAGGTCCAGCACGCGGGCACCGGGCGGCACCAGGCTGGCGATGGTTTCCAGGGTCAGGCGGTCGCTCACTGGGTAAGCTCCGTACTGCGCACTGCGGTGCGAGCGTCTTCGGGCGGCCGGGCGGCGCTCATGCGGTCACCTCCCCAGCAATACCCTGAAAGTAGGAGCGCACCAGCTTCATGTAGCGGGCGTCATCCAGCAGGAATGCGTCGTGCCCGTGCGGGGCGTCGATCTCGGCGTAAGTGAGCTCGCGGCGGTTGTCGAGCAGGGCCCGGGCGATCTCGCGGCTGCGTTCGGGCGAGAAACGCCAGTCGGTGCTGAAACTCACCAGCAGGAACTTGCATCGTGCCGCCGCCAACGCGCGGGTCAGCTTGCCCTCATGCGCGCGCGCCGGATCGAAATAGTCCAGTGCCCGCGTGATCAGCAGATAGGTGTTGGCGTCGAAGTACTCGCTGAACTTGTCGCCCTGGTAACGCAGATAGCTTTCAATCTGGAACTCGACGTCCTGCGTGGTGTACCGGTAGCCCTCGCGCACGACACCATCCACGGCCGCCCTGAGTTCGCGTCCGAACTTCTCGTTCATGACGTCGTCGCTCAGGTAGGTGATGTGGCCGATCATGCGCGCGATGCGCAGACCGCGTTTGGGAATCACCCCGTGTTCATAGAAGTGGCCGCCGTGGAAATCGGGGTCGGTCACGATGGCGCGGCGCGCCACCTCGTTGAAGGCGATGTTCTCGGCGTTCAGGTTGGGTGCGCTGGCCACCACCACGGCGTGGCGCACGCGCCCGGGATACTGCAGCGTCCACGACAGGGCCTGCATGCCGCCCAGACTGCCGCCCATCACGGCGGCCAGGGTCTGGATGCCCAGGGCATCGAGCAGGCGAGCCTGGGCGTTGACCCAGTCCTCCACCGTGACCACCGGGAAATCGGCGCCGTAGACCTTGCCCGTGTCCGGGTTCACGTGCATGGGACCGGTGGAGCCGAAGCAGGAGCCCAGGTTGTTGACGCCGATGACAAAGAACTTGTCGGTGTCCACAGGCTTGCCCGGGCCGATCATGTTGTCCCACCAGCCTTCGCTTTTGGGCTGGCCTTCGTAGACACCGGCCACATGGTGCGAGGCGTTGAGCGCGTGGCAGATCAGCACGGCGTTGGACTTGTCGGCATTGAGCGTGCCGTAGGTCTCGTAGGCCAGGGTGTAGCCGCGGATGCTCGCGCCGCTCTGCAGGGACAGGGCGGCGTCGAATTGCATCGACTGGGGCTGGGCGATCAGCATCGCGGTCTGGCTCTCACAAAACAAAACCCGGCATAGCATTCAGCCTGGCCGGGTCTCAGAAGATGAAAACACCTTGCCTCTTTAGCTGAACTTCGGAACTCCAGGGTTCCGGCGCCCGCAATCGGGTTCAAATCGGCGCTGATGATGAGTATAAGTCCAAGTCTCAGCCCCAGCCCAGCAGCGCGAGCAGCCCCAGACCGGCAAAGATCACCGCCGAAACCAGATGGACCAGGCGTATGGGGATGTGCCGGGTCATGCGCTCACCCAGCCAGACCACGGGCGCATTGGCCAGCATCATGCCCAGCGTGGTGCCGGCGACAACCCAGACCCAGGCCTGGTATTGCGCCGCCAGCATGACGGTGGCGATCTGCGTCTTGTCGCCCATCTCGGCCAGGAAGAAAGCGATCACGGTGGTGCCGAACACCCCCCAGCGCGGCGCCCGGGCCCCGCCCGCGTCTTCATCGATCTTGTCCGGGATGAGCATCCAGACCGCCATGACCAGAAAAGACAGGCCCAGGATCCAGCGCAGCCAGACCGGACCCAGAACGGTCGTCACCCAGGTGCCCACCGCCCCGGCCAGGGCATGGTTGAACAGGGTGGCCACCAGGATGCCGGCCACGATGGGCCAGGGTTTGCGAAAACGGATGGCGAGGAGCAGGGCGAGCAACTGGGTCTTGTCACCCATTTCGGCCAGCGCGACCAGGCCGGTCGAAATCAGAAAAGCTTCCACCGGCCGATTCTATTGATGTTTTCTTTATTCATGACACCTGCCGTTCAGGCTGAGCCTGTCGAAGCCCTTCGACAGGCTCAGGGCGAGCGGATGTGA
>JAGWTL010000217.1 GCA_028869035.1 Burkholderiales bacterium
GTCGTCGTGATGCTGATGTTCAGACCACGCAGAGCATCCACCTTGTCGTATTCGATTTCGGGGAAGATGATCTGTTCTTTGACGCCGATGTTGTAGTTGCCGCGGCCGTCGAACGAACGACCCGAGATACCGCGGAAGTCACGAACGCGCGGCAGCGCGATGGTGACGAAGCGGTCCAGGAATTCGTACATGCGCACGCCACGCAGGGTGACCATGCAGCCGATGGGCACGTTCTCGCGGATCTTGAACGCGGCGATGGCCTTGCGGCTCTTGGTGACCACGGGCTTCTGGCCGGAGATCTTGGTCAGATCGCCGACGGCGTGGTCCATCACCTTCTTGTCGGCGACGGCCTCGCTCACACCCATGTTCAGGGTGATCTTGGTCAGGCGCGGCACCTCCATGGGCGACTTGTAGCCGAACTTCTTGGTCAGCTCGGGAACAACCTTCTCGCGGTAGATATCTTGAAAACGTGCCATGGTCATGCCGCCTTGATTTCTTCGCCGCTGGACTTGTAGACGCGCACGCGCTTGCCGTCAGCCAGGAGCTTGATGCCGACGCGGTCGGCCTTGCCGGTCGCCGCATTGAAAATGGCCACATTGGACTGGTGGATCGGCATGGTCTTTTCCACGATGCCGCCAGTCGTGCCCTTCATGGGGTTGGGCTTGGTGTGCTTCTTCACCAGGTTCACGCCCTCGACCACCACATGGGTGTCATTCTTGCGCAGCGCGACCTTGCCGCGCTTGCCCTTGTCACGCCCGGTGAGGACGATGACTTCGTCGCCTTTGCGAATCTTGTTCATGGCGTGTCCTTAGAGAACTTCGGGAGCCAGGGACACGATCTTCATGAACTTCTCGGTACGCAGTTCACGCGTGACCGGGCCGAAGATGCGGGTGCCGATGGGCTCCAGCTTGTTGTTGAGCAGCACGGCGGCATTGCCGTCGAACTTGACCAGGGAGCCATCACCACGGCGGATGCCCTTGGCGGTGCGAACCACCACAGCGCTGTAGACCTCGCCTTTTTTGACGCGGCCACGCGGAGCGGCTTCCTTGATGCTCACCTTGATGACGTCGCCGACACTGGCGTAGCGACGCTTGGAACCGCCGAGCACCTTGATGCACAAAACGGACTTCGCGCCGGTGTTGTCGGCAACTTCTAACCGAGATTCAGTCTGGATCATTTCAATATTCCCAACTTGCACCAGTAAGCACAAGGCGAACCGGTCAGTCTTGGGCCCGTCGTCCCCGGCATGAACCACTCACGCCGCTTCCGCTGGGCAGAAACTTCAGCTTTTTCAAGCGAAGCCCGCAATTGTGCCAAAGAATTGGCAGAGCGTCAAGCGTCTTGTTCGGACGGCCAGCTTAAATAGTCCCGGGCCAGGCCCAGAAAGTCGGCCAGGGCCGGGTCCCGCCCGGTTTCTTCGGCCAGGATGGCCGCCACCCGTGGCGCCAGCGATGCCGCCAAAGCCGCGTCCAGGAAGAGCAGGCGTGACCGCCGAGCAAGAACATCCTCGACAGTTAGCGCATACTCATATCTGGCTGCGAAACGCACCATGGCCTCGTCCAGGCCGGGCACCAGCAACAGTCCAGCCCCCGGCAGGGACTGGAGCAGAGCCTGCTCGCTGCCATATGTATGAAGGCCAGCGGCGGCGGCCACCGCCGGTCTCGAAGCATCAAGCGTCGGCTCCGCCCCCACCAGCTTGAGCCGGTCGCTCACTCCAGCCGGTTTTTCGGGCAGCAGCCCGGCCTGGAAACAGCGCGCCAGCACATCCTCGGCCATGGCACGGTAGGTGGTCCATTTACCGCCGGTCACCGTGACCAGGCCCGTGGCGCTGACCAGCACCGTGTGCTCGCGGCTCAGGCGACCGGTGTCGGCGTCATCGTCACCGGCCGGCCGGACCAGCGGGCGCAGGCCGACCCAGATGCTCTTCACATCCGTGCGGGTCGGGGGCCGTGCCAGGTAGCGCGCGGCCTCGCCCAGGATGAAGTCGAGTTCGGCGCGCAGGGGGCGCGGCTCGCGCGGCAGGTCGCTGCGCGGCGTGTCCGTGGTGCCCAGCACCAGCTTGCCCAGCCAGGGCACGGCGAACAGCACCCGGCCGTCGGCCGTGCGCGGCACCAGCAGGGCGTGTTCGCCGGGCAGGAAATCCCGGTCCACCACCACGTGCACACCCTGGCTGGGCGCCACCACCGGGCCGACGCTGCGGCCCTGGGCAGCGCCGTCAAGCTGGCGCAGCGCATCGACCCAGACCCCCGTGGCGTTGACGACACAACGCGCGCGCACTGTGTAAGCCTGTTTGCTGAGACGGTCTTCGCAGCGCAGGCCCGTCACGCGCCCGCCCTGGTGCTGCAGCTGCGTCACCGCGCAGTAGTTCAACAGCAGGGCACCCTCACGAGCGGCCGTGCGTGCCAGCGCCAGCGCCAGGCGCGCATCGTCGAACTGGCCGTCCCAGTACGACACGCCGCCGCACAGGCCGGCGGGCTGCAGGTTGGGCAGGGCGGCCAGGGTCTGCGCACGCCCCAAGAAACTCGTCGCGCCCAGGCCGGCACGGCCCGCCAGCAGGTCATACAGCTTGAGGCCCACGCCATAAAAGGGCGTCTGCCACCAGGCATAGGAGGGCATGATGAAAGACAGCCTGGAAGCCAGGTGCGGCGCATTGCGCAGCACGGTGCTGCGCTCGTGCAGCGCCTCGCGCACCAGGGAAAGATTGCCCTGCGCCAGATAGCGCACGCCCCCGTGCAAGAGCTTGGTTGAGCGCGAGGAAGTTCCGCTGGCGAAATCGTGCGACTCCAGCAGCACGACCGACAGGCCGCGCGCCGCCGCGTCCAGCGCCACGCCCAGGCCGGTGGCGCCGCCGCCGACCACGGCCAGGTCCCAAGCGCGAGGTTCGGCCAGACGGGCAAAAAGCTGTGCGCGATTCATAAATCAAACTAACTGACAGGCAAATTCTTGGGAGGGGACGACCGAGCGCATGCAAGTTTCACACCGCCATCGGCCGCCCCGGATTTCCCGGCTTTATCGCACCCGGCCCGCCTTCCAGGCATTCAGCAGGGTTTCGTAGGCGATGGTCTCACCCTTGGGCTTCTCATTGGCCAGCTTCTTCCACGGCGCACCCTTGTCGGAGAGCCACTTGTTCGGGTCCTCCTTCTTGTTGAGCTTGGGCGCGCAGCGGGCCATGCCGGCACGCTCAAGACGGGCCATCACCTGGTCCATCTCTTCGGCCAAGTTGTCCATCGCGGCCTGCGGCGTCTTCTCGCCCGTCACGGCCACGGCCACGTTCTTCCACCAGAGTTGGGCGAGCTTGGGGTAGTCGGGGACGTTGGTGCCGGTGGGCGTCCAGGCCACACGGGCAGGGCTGCGGTAGAACTCGACCAGGCCACCGAGTTTGGGCGCGAGGTCGGTCATGGCCTTGCTCTGGATGTCCGATTCGCGGATCGGCGTCAGGCCCACGATCGTCTTCTTGAGCGAGGTGGTCTTGGCCGTCACGAACTGGGCATAGAGCCAGGCCGCGGCCGTCTTGTTGGCGTCGTGCGCCTCGAAGAAGGTCCACGAGCCCACGTCCTGGTAGCCGTTCTGCATGCCCTTCTTCCAGTACGGGCCGTTCGGGCCGGGGGCCATGCGCCACTTGGGCGTGCCGTCGGCATTGACCACCGGCAGGCCGGGCTTGGTCATGTCGGCGGTGAAGGCCGTGTACCAGAAGATCTGCTGCGCGATCTGACCCTGGGCGGGCACCGGGCCGGCTTCGCCGAAGGTCATGCCGGTGGCTTCTTTCGGCGCGTACTTCTTCATCCAGTCCACGTACTTGGTCAGCGCGTAGACAGCGGCCGGCGAATTGGTGGCACCGCCGCGCGAGACGCTCGCACCCTGCGGGTTGCAGCCGTCGGCCGAAGCACGGATGCCCCATTCATCGACCGGGCGGCCGTTGGGGATGCCGATGTCGGCGGTACCGGCCATGGACAGCCAGGCGTCGGTGAAACGCCAGCCCAGCGACGGGTCCTTCTTGCCGTAGTCCATGTGACCGTAGATGGGTTTGCCGTCGATGGTCTTCACGTCGTTGGAGAAGAACTCGGCGATGTCTTCGTAGGCGCTCCAGTTCAGCGGCACGCCCAGGTCATAACCGAACTTGGCCTTGAACTTGGCCTTCAGGTCCTGGCGTGCGAACAGATCGGCGCGGAACCAGTACAGGTTGGCGAACTGCTGGTCGGGCAGCTGGTAAAGCTTCTTGTCGGGCGCGGTGGTGAAGCTGGTGCCGATGAAGTCCTTGATGTCCAGCCCCGGGTTGGTCCACTCCTTGCCCTTGCCGGCCATGTAGTCGGTCAGATTCATGATCTTGCCGTAGCGGTAATGCGTACCGATCAGGTCCGAATCCGAAATCCACCCGTCGTAGATCGACTTGCCAGACTGCATCGAGGTCTGCAGCTTCTCGACCACGTCGCCTTCCTGGATCAGGTCGTGCTTGACCCTGATGCCCGTGATCTCCTCGAAGGCCTTGGCCAGGGTCTTGGATTCGTATTCGTGCGTGGTGATCGTCTCCGACACCACCGCGATCTCCTTCACCCCCTTGGCCTGCAGTTTTTTGGCCGCCTCGATGAACCATTTCATCTCGGCCATCTGCTGGTCCTTGTTCAGCGTGGACGGCTGGAACTCGCTGTCTATCCACTTCTTCGCTTCAGGCTCGCCGGCCCAGGCCGCCTGGCCCGTCACCAGCGCCGCCGCCGCGAACGCTATCAAACCGTATTTGACTTTCATCGGGATCTCCTCAATATCGGCTCCCCTGAACGAGGAACCCGGCCTGGGGAGCTTGCGGCCGCATTCCCTTGCGTCTTAGAGCTGACGCGGTCTCGCCGGTGGGACACGTGGGGGTGCCCTCACCCTTTCCTCATGATCAGCGCCAGCACCAGCATGGAGGCGCCGAAAGAAGTCCAAACCGAAGGTTCCTGCTCCAGTTCCAGCCAGAGCATCAGCTTCTCGCTCACGCCGACAAAGGCGAGGTTGAGATAGGCCGCGCACAGAAGGCCGATGAAGAGACGGTCACCGCGCGTCGTGCGCAGCGGCAGCCAGCCCTTGCGTTCCACGGTGGGGGATTTGATCTCCCACACCGTCATCACCACCAGCGTCAGCGCCACGGCGGCGAAGAAGCCCGCCACGGGCGCCGTCCAGGCCATCCAGTCAAACATGAGGCCCCCCTGTAGCGCCTGCGGCGCTTTTCCCCCGGAGGGGGACGCACCCAGCGGCCCGGCAGAGCCGGTTCCGCGGGTGCACTGGGTTTTGGGTTGTGGTCATGATCTTGTTCCTCTTCGGGTCAGACCCGCCCCATGGCGAAGCCCTTGGCGATGTAGTTGCGCACGAACCAGATCACGATGGCGCCGGGCACGATGGTCAGC
>JAGWTL010000218.1 GCA_028869035.1 Burkholderiales bacterium
TCCAGCAGGCTCTTGGTGCAGGACAGGCGCATCTGCTCGATGTGCTCGTTGATCGCGCTGTCCTTCTCGATGAAGAGGTCGCGCTGCGGCACATAGGCCTCGGGCTGGTAGTAGTCGTAGTAACTGACGAAGTATTCCACGGCGTTCCGGGGGAAGAACTCGCGAAACTCGCTGTAGAGCTGGGCCGCCAGCGTCTTGTTGGGCGCGAACACGATGGCCGGTCGCCCCATGCGGGCGATCACATTGGCCATGGTGTAGGTCTTGCCCGAGCCCGTCACGCCCAGCAGGGTCTGGTAAACCTCCCCGTTCTCCACCCCTTCCACCAGCTGCTTGATGGCTTCGGGCTGGTCGCCCGCGGGCGGATAGGGCTGGTAAAGCTCGAAGGGCGAACCGGGGTAACTGACAAAGTGGCCTTCGACAGGGCTGTCGGTGGCATTTGCCTCGGGCGCGGGGGCTGCTGATACGTCTTGCATGTCAAGCTGATGTGGACGGTTTGCGGAGCCCGTTAAAATTAGGGCCAACTCGAAAGAATACGTCATTCCGGTGCCGGGCGCAGCACCTGACCGGAGTGAGATGAATCCACCCACTTCACCACTTTTGCAAGGAACCGACATGTCCATGTTTTCCGCCGTCGAGATGGCACCGCGCGACCCCATCCTGGGTCTGAACGAACAGTTCAACGCCGACAGCAACCCCAAGAAGGTCAACCTGGGTGTGGGTGTGTATTTCGACGACAACGGCAAGCTGCCCCTGCTGCAGTGCGTGCAGGCCGCCGAAAAGGCCATGATGGACAAGCCCACCGCGCGCGGCTACCTGCCCATCGACGGCATTGCTGCCTATGACGCCGCCGTCAAGGGTCTGGTCTTCGGCGCCGACAGCGAACCCGTCAAGAGCGGCCGCGTGGCCACCGTGCAGGGCATCGGCGGCACCGGCGGCCTGAAGATCGGCGCCGACTTCCTGAAGAAGCTGAACCCCACGGCCAAGGTGCTGATCTCCGACCCGAGCTGGGAAAACCACCGCGCCCTGTTCACCAGCGCCGGCTTCACCGTCGAGAGCTACCGTTATTACGATGCGGCCAAACGCGGCGTGGACTTCGCCGGCATGCTGGCCGACATCCAGGCCGCCCCGGCCGGCACCATCATCCTGCTGCACGCCTGCTGCCACAACCCCACCGGCTACGACATCGGGGCCGCCCAGTGGGACCAGGTGATCGCCGCCATCAAGGCCAAGGGCCTGGTGTCCTTCCTGGACATGGCCTACCAGGGCTTCGGCAACGGCATCACCGAAGACGGCGCCGTGATCGGCAAGTTCGTGGCCGCCGGCCTGGACTTCTTCGTCTCCACCAGCTTCTCCAAGAGCTTCAGCCTCTACGGCGAGCGCGTGGGCGCCCTGTCCGTGCTGTGCGCCAGCAAGGAAGAAGCCGACCGCGTGCTGAGCCAGCTCAAGATCGTGATCCGCACCAACTACAGCAACCCGCCCACCCATGGCGGCGCCGTGGTGGCCGCCGTGCTGAACAACCCCGAGCTGCGCGCCCTGTGGGAGAAGGAGCTGGGCGAGATGCGCGTGCGCATCAAGGCCATGCGCCAGAAGCTGGTCGACGGCCTGAAGGCCGCCGGCGTCAAGCAGGACATGGGCTTCATCACCAGCCAGATCGGCATGTTCAGCTACTCGGGCCTGTCCAAGGACCAGATGGTGCGCCTGCGCAGCGAGTTCGGCATCTACGGCACCGACACCGGCCGCATGTGCGTGGCCGCGCTCAACAGCAAGAACATCGACTACGTCTGCCAGGCGATTGCCAAGGTGGCATGAGCCCCGGGCTGAGGCCTGCGATGAAAAGCCGCCCAAGGGCGGCTTTTTTTCTCGCTGTGCCTAAAACTCGAACTTCAATCGGAACGCCTTACAGAACTGCGGGCTGCCGCTGAGGGCGAGTGTCAGCGTATGCCGCGCCGGCCCCGGCTCGCCCGGCCGGCTGCTGAAACGGCACTGCGTTTCGTCGTATGCCAGGTCCTGCGGCACGCTCCAGTCCTGCTGTGCCTCCAGCAGGTAGTCCCACTCCCCGCCCTCCTCCAGCGGCGCGCGCTGGCCGGGAAAGTTCGCGTAGGCCCAGTCCAGCACCAAGGCGATCTCGGCCTGCAGGGCCGCCAGGCGCGCGGCCGGCACCGAGGCCATGGCCTCGAAGCTGCCGTGGCCATGCGCGTCTTCGCTGCTGTCGAAGTCCAGGTACTGCATCGTCATGCCATGCCCATCAGGTCGCGCAGATAGGGCAAGGCGAACTCGGCGGCCCGCTCGCCTTCGGCGATGGTGCCGGCCGCCAGGTGGTAGTCCATGGCGGCCACTTCATCGAGCCGGGGGCGGATCACCACATCGGCCGGCTCGCCGGCCAGGCGGCTTTGCGTGATGCGCATCTGCATGATGTTGAGGCTGGTGGTCAGCACATCCAGCATGGAGGGCATGGGCAGGTCACGCTCCCTGGCGCTCTTGCCGCCGGCCGCCTTGGTGGGGCGCAAGCGGGTCACGATGGCCTGCAAGAGGCCTCCGCTGCCGGCCCTCACGGCGGCCTCGGCGTCGTCCGCCCCTTCCCGGCTGTGAACAGCCACGCGCTTGCGGCGCAGCATCATGTCCCAATTGAGGTCCACGGCGATCACGATGTCGGCCCCCATGGCACGGCACAGCGAGACCGGCACCGGGTTGACCAGGCCGCCATCCACCAGCAGCCGCCCCTCATGCTCGGCGGGCGTGAACAGGCCCGGCAAGGCGATGGAGGCGCGCACGGCGTCGAGCACCGACCCCTCGCGCAACCAGATCTCGCGACCGGTGGAGAGCTCGGTGGCCACGCAAGCATAGGGCTTGTGCAAGCCTGCGATGCCCCGGTCTTCATAACGGGCGCGGAAAAAGTCCCGCAGCTTGCCACCTTCGATCAGGCCGCCCCCGAGCTTGAAGTCCATCAGCCCGAGCACGGACTTCCAGCGCAGGCCCTGGACCCAGGGCTCGAAACGGTCGAGTTCACCGGCGGCATAGACCGCGCCGACCAGCGCGCCGATCGAGGTGCCGCAGACGATGTCGGGCACAATGCCGGCGCGCTCCAGCACGCGGATGACGCCGATGTGCGACCACCCGCGCGCCGAACCGCTGCCCAGGGCCAGGCCGATGCGCAGCGGCTTCTTCACGCCCGGGCTTCCCATCCCTCAGTCCTGCCCCTCTTCCCCGCTGGCCGGCGCGCGGGCCTTGCGGTGGCCGTTTTTCGCCAGCAGTTCCACGTAAACAGCAACAGCGCCTTCCTTGGCGGCGGTGTCGATCTGTTCGATGAGGTTGCCGAAATGCAGGGGCACGGCGGTCTCGGCATTCAGGCCGAACCTGCAGTCAAAGTCCCAGAAATCGACGCCTTCGGGCAGCGCCACGCGTCGCTGCCGTTTGACGTATTTGCGGATGTCGTGCTTGACGGCGTCGAGCACGCGGTCAGGGTGTTTGCCCTCGATACGGAGCGGATAGGTTTTGCGCACGATGGGCCTTGGTAGATTCGCGGGGGCTTGATTATCGTCGCCCCCGCATGTGCGGCTCACCCAGCGCTTAAACTGGGCACCCTTCCCCTGAAGCCGTTCATGCCATTTTCCTCACTGGGTTTGTCCCCTGCCCTGCTGCGCGCCCTGAGCGCTCGGGCCTACACCGCCCCTACGCCCATCCAGGCCGCGGCCATTCCGGCCGTGCTGCAGGGCCGCGACGTGCTGGGCTCGGCGCAGACTGGCTCGGGCAAGACCCTGGCCTTTGTGCTGCCCCTGCTGCGGCGCCTGGCGCAGGCCCCGGCGCCCAAGCCCCGGCGCGCCCGCGCGCTGGTGCTGGCGCCCACGCGGGAGCTGGCAGCCCAGGTCGGCGAAGAGTTTCGCGGCCTGGCCCAGCACCTGGATACGCCGCTCAAGGTAAGCGTGGTGTTTGGCGGTGTGTCCATCAACCCCCAGATGATGGGCCTGCGCGGCGGCATCGACATCGTGGTGGCCACCCCGGGCCGCCTGCTGGACCTGGTGGACCACAACGCCCTCACGCTGGAGGGCGTGCAGACTCTGGTGCTCGATGAAGCCGACCGCCTGCTGGACCTGGGCTTTGCCGAGGAACTGGCACGCATCCAGTCATTGCTGCCGCGCCAGCGCCAGAACCTCTTCTTCTCGGCCACCTTGGCGCCCGCCGTGCAGACGCTGGCGCAGGCCCTGCTGCGGGACCCGCTGCGCATCGATGTGCTGCCCGCGCCGCAGGACCGAGCCGACATCGTGCAGCGCGCCATCGCCGTCGATGCGGGCCGGCGCACCCAGCTGCTGCGCCAGCTGATCCTGCAGGAGCGCTGGTCCCGCGTGCTGGTCTTCGTGGCCACCAAACACGCCGCCGAGATCGTCGCCGACAAGCTGCGCAAGGCCGATATCGATGCCGAGCCCTTCCACGGCGAGCTGAGCCAGGGCAAGCGCACGCAGGTGCTGGCCGATTTCAAGGCCGAGCGCATCCGCGTGGTGGTGGCCACCGATGTGGCGGCGCGCGGCCTGGACATCACCCAGCTGCCGGTGGTGGTGAATTACGACCTGCCGCGCTCGACCAGCGACTACACCCACCGCATCGGCCGCACCGGCCGCGCGGGTGAAAGCGGGCTGGCGCTGAGCCTGGTCAGCGCCGGCACCGAGGCGCATTTGTGCCTGATCGAAAAGCGCCAGGGCCTGCAACTGCCGCGCGAAGTGGTCCCCGGTTTCGAGCCGGTGGAAACCGCCACGGTGACCGAGACCATGGGCGGCATCAAGGGCAAGCGCCCGAGCAAGAAGGACAAGCTGCGCGCCGCCGCTGCGCGCGGCCTCTGAACCAGCCGACGACCCGCCCATGCCCGATCTTGCGACCCTGTTGTTGGCCGAACCGGTGATCACCGCGGCCTATGTGGTCTTCGGCCTGGTGGGCTTCGGCTCCACCCTGGTCAGCGCGCCGCTGCTGGCCCATCTGCTGCCGGTGTCCACCGTGGTGCCCGCGCTGGCGCTGACGGACATGGTGGCCTCCTGGTCCAACGGCTGGCGCCTGAGCGAGCATGTGGCCCGGCGCGAGCTCTGGCGCCTGGTGCCCTGGCTGCTGGCCGGCAGTGCGTCGGGGGCCTGGCTGCTATTCACTCTGCCCGTGACGCTGCTGATGCCCTTGCTGGGCGCGTTCGTGGTGCTGTACGCACTCAACGGCCTGCGGCCACGCCAGGTCCTCAAGACCCGGCTCTCACCGCGCTGGGCATGGTGGTACGGCGGCATGGGGGGTGTCTTCAGCGCGCTCTTCGGCGCCGGCGGCTGGGTCTACTCGCTCTACCTGATGCGCCGGCTGGACGACGTGCAGCAGATCCGCGCC
>JAGWTL010000219.1 GCA_028869035.1 Burkholderiales bacterium
GAGCAACTCATAAAAACGGAATTGAAGTGAACTTCACTTCTATTCTCATGAGCGTTTTAAGTGACTTGCACTTAGTTCCGAAGAACTTGGCAATCGCCTTCAAACGCCCACGCTTATCGGCTGTATATTTTTAATGAACCGCCGCAAAACCCTTCGTCTTGCGCCCGCTTAGCTGCGATCAGCTGAGCCTTGAATTCTAGCACTATTTTTTCCACTTCGTCAACACGTTGGCAGAATTTTTGAGTGGCTCGCTTCGTTGCCGAGGCGGGCCTTGCCGGCCAGTGCCGCCACTCAAATTCGTTCTTTTCAAGAGCGAAGCCAGCGACTATAGCACAGTTTCTCAGGCACTCCGCAATCCAGCCATGGGGCGGGAAGGGAGGCCGAGGGCAAGGGGTATGAGCAGGGATAATCCCCAACACTTATGGCCGTGCTCACCCTACTCAATGCCCAGCTGGCCTATGGCCACGTCGCCCTGCTCGATCACGCAGACTTCGCCCTCGAATCCGGTGAACGGGTGGGCCTGATCGGGCGCAACGGCACGGGCAAATCATCGTTGCTCAAGATACTTGCCGGCCTTGAGAAGGCCGACGACGGCACGCTGCAATTCCAGCAGAAGCTCCGCCTGACCTATGTGGCCCAGGAGCCCATCCTCGAACCGGAAGTCACGGTGTTCACCGCAGTTCGCAGCGGCCTGAATGCCGTCATAGATCTGATCGAACGCTACACCAGCGGCGAAGGCGATCTCGACCAACTTCAGGACGCGATCGAAGCTCAGGACGGCTGGAACTGGGAGCAGCGCGTCAATGAAACGCTGCACCGCCTGCACCTGGAACCCGACACCCTCATCAAGACGCTCTCGGGCGGCACCCGCAAGCGCGTGGCGTTGGCACAGGCACTCGTGGCACAGCCCCAGGTCCTGCTGCTGGACGAGCCCACCAACCACCTGGACCTGGACTCGATCCTGTGGCTGGAGAACCTGCTGTTGGAGTTCAAGGGCAGCATCGTCACGATCACGCACGATCGCAGCTTCCTCGACCGCGTGGCCACGCGCATCGTGGAGCTCGATCGCGGGCACCTGAGCTCCTATCCCGGCAACTTTGCCGCCTACCTTGTGCAAAAGGAGGAACAGCTCGCGCAGGAGGCGGTTGTCAACGCCAAGGCCGACAAGCTGCTGGCGCAGGAAGAGGTCTGGGTGCGCAAGGGCGTCGAAGCCCGACGCACTCGCAGCCAGAGCCGCATCACCCGCCTGCAGCAACTGCGTGCGCAACGCACAGCGCGTCGTGAAACCCTGGGCAGCGTCAAGATGGACATTGCCGCCGGGGCACGCAGCGGCAAGCTCGTGGCCGAGCTGACGGAGGTCAGCAAAACCTTTGGCAACCGAACCGTGGTCCGTGATTTCAGCGCTACCATCCTGCGCGGTGACAAGATCGGCCTCATCGGCGCGAACGGCGCTGGCAAGACCACCCTGCTGAAACTGATCCTGGGCGAGTTGCAAGCCGACAGCGGGCAGGTGCGCCAGGGCGCCAACCTGCAGGTGGCCTATTTCGACCAGATGCGCAATGCGCTCAATCTGGACGCCACCCTGGAAGACTTCATCAGCCCCGGTAGCGAGTGGATCGAGATCGGGAACAAGCGCCAGCACGTCAAAAGCTACCTGGGCGATTTCCTGTTCTCCCCGGCGCGCGCCAACTCACCCGTGCGTTCCCTCTCCGGCGGGGAACGCAACCGCCTGCTGCTGGCGCGCCTGTTTGCACGGCCGGCCAATGTGCTGGTGCTGGACGAGCCGACCAATGACCTGGACATCGATACACTGGACCTGCTGGAAGAACTGCTGCAGGACTATCCCGGCACGGTTTTCCTCGTCAGCCACGACCGCACTTTCCTCAACAATGTGGTCACCAGCATCATCGCGCATGAGGGTGGTGGACGCTGGCGCGAATACGAGGGCGGCATCGAAGACTGGCTGACACAGGCCAAGCGCGGCCAAGCCATCCTGGCAGCCGCCGCACCGGCTACCGCCAGCAAGGAGGCCCCGGCAGCACCGCTCAATCCAACGACGCGAGCGCCTGGCGGTGCCAAGCTCAGCTACAAGGAGCAAAAAGAGCTGGAAACCTTGCCCGAACTGATCGACGCCCTGGAACGGGAACAAGGACAACTGCGCCAGGAACTGGCGGACGGCACCCTGTACACGATAAACCCGGAGCAAGCTGCCACCCTGTACCAGCGCGACGGGACGATCGAAGAAGAACTGATGGCCGCCCTGGCACGCTGGGAAACCTTGTCAGCGCGCGCCTAAGCAGCGCCAACAAGAATCATACGCGGTAACGGTCACTGCCGCTGCTGCTCAGACGCGCCAGCAGGGCGGGGGCGATGGCGGTCAGAGGCAGGACCTCGTCGGCCGCACCGTGC
This sequence comes from Burkholderiales bacterium, assembly GCA_028869035.1. Classification (GTDB taxonomy): domain Bacteria; phylum Pseudomonadota; class Gammaproteobacteria; order Burkholderiales; family Burkholderiaceae_C; genus Hylemonella. The sequence goes on from JAGWTL010000219.1 coordinate 2,410, forward strand.
ACAATGGCCTCGCGCGGCATGCCGAACACGACACAGCTGGCCTCGTCCTGCACGTAGTTGTAGCTGCCGGCGTCCTTCATCTCGCGCATGGCCTTGGCGCCATCGTTGCCCATGCCCGTGAGCATGATGCCGAAGGCGTTCGGCCCCACCACCTGGGCGCAGGAATGAAAGAGCACCTCGACCGAAGGCTTGTGCCGGTTGACCGGCTCGCCATCTTCAACCACGGCCACGTAGTTGGCGCCGCTGCGATCGATGCGAAACTGCTTGCCGCCCGGGGCGATGTAAGCGTAGCCGGGCAGAATACGCTCGCCATGGACCGCCTCTTTCACCGTGATCTGGCACAGGCCATTGAGCCGCGCCGCAAAGCTGGTGGTGAAACCCGGCGGCATATGCTGGGTGATCACGATGCCAGGCGAGTCCGCCGGCATGCGGATCAGGACCTCCTTGACCGCCTCGGTCCCGCCGGTCGAGGAACCGATACAGATCAGCTTCTCCGTGGACAGGCGTCCCAGCAGCTTGGGAAGTGTCGCTGCCGGTGCGCCGGCCGCACCCGCCGCGGCCGTCACGCCCGCGGCAGGAGCGGTCGGTGCACGGCGGATGTGAGCGGAAGCCGCAATGCGAATCTTCTCGACGATCTGGTCAGACAAGTCCTTGATGCCGTCGGCCAGGCCGATGCGGGGCTTGGCGACGAAGTCGACCGCGCCGAGCTCCAGGGCCCGCATGGTGACCTCGGCGCCTCGCTCGGTCAGCGTAGAGATCATGAGCACAGGCGTCGGACGCAGGCGCATCAGGCGCCCCAGGAAATCAATGCCGTCCATGCGCGGCATTTCAACATCGAGCGTGATCACGTCCGGATTGAGTTCGCGGATCATCTCGCGCGCAATCAGCGGATCGTTGGCCGCGCCCACGCACGCCATATCGCGCTGCCGGTTGATGATCTCGGCCAGCAGGCTGCGCACCAAGGCCGAATCATCGACCACCAAGACACGAATCTTGCCCACGCTCGCCCCTTAGAACAGGTCCACAGAACCACCCGCCGTGGACTTGGCCACAGTGGCCGCATTGCCCTTGCGCTCCTCCACCGCCAGGGCTTCGGGATGTGCATGGGCCAGCCGCTTAACCAGGGCCTTGCCGGTGACCGGGAAAAAACATACTTTGCGCGGATGGATGTCCAGCACATCCTGCGACACCACCGGGATGCGCTCCGTGGCCAGGTAATCCAGCACAAACTTGGTGTTGCGCTCCCCCACATTCATGGTGGTGAAGCCGGCCATGACGGCCCCACCCCCGAACACCTTGGCCTGCATGGTTTCGCGACGGGCGCCCATCTTGATCATCTCGTTCAGCAAGAGCTCCATGGCATAGGAGCCGTAGCGGCCCGAACCATCCTCGCCCTCGGGCAACATGAAATGGTTCATGCCACCCACCCGCGCCTTGCCGTCCCAGACGCAAGCGGCAATGCAGGAGCCCAGCACCGTCATGATGAGAACATCCTCGGTGGACACGAAATATTCGCCGGGCAGGACCTTGACCGCGTCGTACTGGAAGTGATGGTCCGCGTAAAAGAAAGAGGCCTCCCCGGGCTTGCGGGCCTGGGCCCGGAGTTCATCGACCCGGGACACGCGTCCTCCTGCCAGCGCCTTGGCGCCAGAAGTCACAGGACGCAGCGGCGCAGTCCGCAAGGCAAGCTCAGACGGGTTCATGCCGCTCCCACCAGAGACACTGACGAGCAGTCCGGGAACCAGAGGCGTACCTGGATCTGTCAACGGCGCTCATATACCGTCTTTCCACGCAGGACGAAGAGGTCACGCGACTCGTTGAAGTTTTCGGAATGACCCACGAAGAGCAGTCCACCCGGCTTCATCACCCGATGGATGCGCTCCAGCACGCTGCGCTGGGTCGGCGCATCGAAATAGATCATGACGTTGCGGCAAAACACGACGTCGAAAGGTTCGCGAAAAGGCCAATCGTCGCGGATCAGGTTGACACTCAGAAACTCCACCAGACGCTGCAACTCGGGCTTGACGCGCAGAAAACCTTCATTGTTCCCCTTGCCGCGCAGGAAAAAACGTTGCAGCTTGGCCATGTCGACCCCCTTGATGGAGTCCTGCCGATAGACCCCTCGCGCAGCGGTCGCCAACACCTTGGAGTCAATGTCGCTGGCCCACAACTTGAAGCTGGTCTGGGGACCCAGCGCATCCAGCGCGGTCATGATGAGGGAGTAGGGTTCCTCGCCGGTCGAGGCGGCATTGCACCAGACCCGCCAGGCCGTGGTGGGCGGACGGGATTTCAGGTGCTCGGCCAGAATTTCAAAATGATGCTGCTCGCGGAAAAAGGACGTCAGGTTGGTCGTCAGCGCATTGACGAACTCCTGCCACTCCGGTCCGTCATGGGATTCGAGCCAGCTCAGGTAGTCACGAAAGCTCTGATGGCCGGTGTCACGCAATCGACGCGACAGACGGCTGTACACCATGGCGTGCTTGCCGTCATGCAGGCTGATGCCGGCGCGCTGGTAGATCAGGGACTGGGCGCGGGCGAAATCAGACCGGGTCCAGCTGAACTCCCTGGCCTGCACATCACCCCCGGCGATTTCTGCTGCTCCCTCCCTGTCTACGCCCGCTCCTGAAGTCCTGGCGGCTTTGTCCGATGTCAGCATGGCGGGGACGGTTTGGGCTCAGGTAGTTGGGGGCTGCGACAGAAAAGCGTCAGGCCTCGACGGACACCAGGCCCATGTCAACGCTGGACATCAACTTCTCGATGTCCAGCAGGATCAGCATGCGGTCACCCACCGAACCCAGACCGACCACGGCCGCGCTGTCAATCGAGCTGTCGATTTCCGGCGCGGCCTTTAGGTTTTCGGGCGCCAGCTCCATCACGTCGCTGACCGAATCCACCACGATGCCGACGATGCGGTTGTGCAGGTTCAGGA